>CANGIH010000275.1 GCA_947453875.1 Planctomycetaceae bacterium
CGGCGGCAGAGGTTGTCGACGAACTCGGCGGCAGCCTTCGTCTGCCCCAGATCGAGATGGGCCTCGGCGAGGCCTGACGTCGCCCGCCACCAATTCGAGGGATCACGTTCGAGCCGCTGGTAGACGACGATCGACGCGTCCGGCTCACCGAGCAAGGCGAGACAGCGGGCGAGCGCCTCGTCGATCCGCTGCTTCGCTTCCTTGGGCACGATCGCTCGCGCCTTGACCAGCGACTTCTCCGCCGCGGCCCAATCCCCCTCGGAATCGCGAACACGAGCCTCGAGGATGATGACGGCCGGATTGTCCCCGCCAAATTTCTCGCGGGCCCGATCGAGCCGTTCTGCGAACGACGACACCGACTTCCAGTCGATCCGCATCGTCGCCAGAAAGACGAGCACGGCATACTCCTGAGTGCCGAGGCGATCCCAGCTCGCGTCGAGTATTTCGAGGATCTGTTCGGGCTCCCCATGTGTCGCCACGTGCCTGGCCGCGGACGCGAACAGCGGCCGATCCAGCGGCATTCGCCGCAGAGCGTCGAGATAGGCCGTGCAGGCGGCCTTGTGGTCGCCGGTGGCGGCGAGAGACTGCGCATGCGCCAGGACCGCCGCGGTATTCCCGGGGGCCATCGAGGCCGCGCGGGCTGCCGCCCGGAGGGCTCCTTCCGGGTCGTCCTTGGAGGAAGTCAATCGGGAGTACGCGACCAGCGCGGCCGGGTCGTCCGGATGGGCTTGCACACACCGCGCGACCGCGGCATCCGACGACGCGGGATCGTCGAGATGGTCGCGAAGGATCTCCGCGAGGACCAGATACGCTTCGGCGGCCGCAGCATCGTCCGGCGGAGCGTCGCCGAAGGCTCGGGCATCGACGTCGAATCCGGTGAGCCCGGCGACGATCGCCAGAGCCTGTCGAGGATCTCCCGAGCCGAGCCACGACCGGGCGAGGCAGAGCTCGATCGCCGCCAGATCCTCGTCGGCGGTGCCCGCTTCGATCGAGTCACGGATCGAGAGCAAGTGCTCGCGGGCCCCTGTGAAATCTCGGCCAGCGAGTTGCACGTCGGCGAGCCGACGCCGCAACCGGACGTCGTCAGGGCGTCGCCGGATCGCCTCGAATGCGGCGTTCACGGCATGCTTGACCTCCGCCGGTGGAGCGTCGGGAAGCGAAGCGAGCTTGAGTGCCACCGTCGCACGTTCCACCAACGCCTCCGGGTCGGCAGCGCCGGCGGCGGCGTTGCGATACCTTTCGAAGTGCTCGGCTGCATCCCGATCGTTCCCGGCCGCCAGAGCTTGCCGTGCCTCCAGCAGTTCTCCAGAGACCTGCTGGTCCGAAAGGCGAAGGTACGAGACGACGAGCGCCGCGACAGCCAGACCTGCGCACGAGAGCCCCAGCCCGATGACCAGCAAACGTTTCACGACGAAGACTCGCGGGATAATCCGGTACGCGTAGGCACGGGCCGCCCGATACGGACAGTTTTCGCCGTCTCGCGCCGAGCCTGCAGATTACACTTTCGAAGGTTTGGTTGGGAGTCCGAGCCGACATCACTCAAAAGCGGGGCTGCCGTCCGTGCCGTTATGGGGACGCGATGGTTCATCGCATGGAATCCACCATCGTCGATCTCGATCTTGCCGGTCCGCTGCCCTCCCGCATCGACGTGGCCGATGGCGTCGGGGTCGAGGCGGCGGTGTGGCTGCATGGCCGTCCACTCGGGCGGGTGGGGGTGCCGCGGCTCGGGCAACGGGTCTACCGACGGGGTCTGGCCCGCTCCATCGTGCGCCGGTTCGGGGATGGAATTCTCCGTGAGCTCGTGCGGAACGGCATGGCCACCCCTGCGTCCGAGGGGTTCGACGTCGCTGAATTGCTCGCTCTACCGACGGCGAAGACACCGGTCGATCCTGGGCAACTCACGGTGGTGATCCGTACCGCAGGGCGGCGGTTGGAGCGCCTCGATCGCTGCTTGGCTGCCTTGATGGCGAGCGGAATTCCGCCGGCTGAGGTGATCGTGGTCGGATCTGTGCGGTCGTCTCGCCCGTCGACGTGGCGGCGGGCGGGGGGGCCGCAGCCGAGCGAGGAATCGCCGAGCCTTCGGGAATTGCAGGACCGCTGGTCGGCGGGGGCTGTTCCAGTGCGGTGGCTCGTGGAGCCATCCACCGACCTCGTACGGGGCCGGTGCCAGGCGGTGGAGGCGACGCGGTCGCCGCTGGTGGCCTGCGTCGACGAGTCGGTGCAGGTCGATTCCCATTGGGTGGAGGCCGTCTGCCGGACGTTTCAGGACCATCCGAATGCCGCCGTGGTCACCGGATCGGTGCTACCCGATCGGGAATCGAACGAGGTTGGCAGGATCGCCGCGGCCACGGTGGATCGGATGGCCAGGCACGATCAGTTCGCGTTCGTCTCCCGGTGCCTCCGTCCCGACGACTCATTGCCACGCGCGTGGTTCAACGCGCTGGAGTTCGGCACCGCCGCGACCGTGGCCTACCGGATCGAGGCTCTGCTGGCCATGGGTGGGTTCGACCAGATCGACGCGGGAACGGCCACCGAGAGCGGCCAGCATTTCGACCTCTGGCTGCGTGCTCTGGAAAGCGGTCGGTGCCTGGTGCGGGAGCCGGCGGTGAGTTGCCGGGTGAACGGCACTCCCTCCCTCGCGGAGGCGGCCGCTGAACTGCGGGAATTGGCCGCAGGGAGTTCCGCTTCGCTCATCGCAGCCGCGGCCAGATCTCCCCACCGATTCCTCGGCATCCTGCTCATGGCCCAGTGGTTCCTGCGGACCGCGTTCGCAGACCTCATCCGCAGCCGCGGCGTCGCCCGTTCCCTGGCGTGGGCCCGAGTCCACGGGCATGTCCGAGGGATGGCGAGCGCCGGACTCGGACTGTTTTGGCCGCGTTCCCGCTGGCCGCGGCCCGCCGGTATGGCGGCGCCGTCGATGGATCTCTCGGAAGATCCTTTCCGCGCGGGGCGGATCGTGCCGATCGACCTTTCCATCTCGGCGATCGGCGATTCGCAGCACTGCGACGCGGGGGAACTGCTGAAAAAAGCCGCCTCCGTACCCGTGGCCAACATCCTCGCGACGTGGCGGGGCCACGTGCTCGGGGTGGTGGAAGTCGTCAACGGATTCCAGCCTGTCACGCTCGAGCAGGTCCGATGCGCCGCCATCGATCGCCACTGGGACACGCTGATCGTGCGGTTTCTCGGGCTCGTTTCCGAGGAGCCGCACGAGGTCGACGGCTCCAGCCGGGTGGACCGTGCAGACAAGGTCCGCGAGGCTGCCGCACGCGTCCTCGGGAAGCATCTGGCGACCGGGCACTCCGCAGAGGCGGACGGCGAGGCAACCCGCTCTGTGCCGGCTGATCGCACCATTTCGATCGTCATCCCCAGCCACGACCGCCCCGATGATCTTCGGGAGTGTCTGCGATCCGTTCTCTCGCAGGAGACCGACCGTCGGGTCGAGGTCATCGTAGTGGACAATCACCCCGAATCGGGCCTCACGCCTCCCGTGTTGACAGAATTCCCCGACGTGAGGCTGCTCGATGAAAGCCGCCGTGGCTCCGCGTATGCGAGAAACCGCGGCTTGCTCGCCTGTCGGGGATCGATCATCGTCTGCGTGGACGACGACGTGATCGTTTCCGAAGGCTGGCTCGAAAAGATGCTGGCCCCCTTCGCCGATCAGGAGATCGCCGTCGTCACCGGAAACATCGTACCCCTGCGACTGGAATCATCCGCCGAACGCCTGACGGAAGCGTGCTCGAGCATGAGCGCCGGCGGTGAGCCGTTCCGAGTGGACGGGGAATGGTTCCTCGCATCCCAGCATGCCATCCAAGCGTGGGATTTCGGCCTCTCCGCGAACATGGCGGTCAGGACCCGTGTCTTCCGCGACCCCGCCGTGGGACTGTTCGCGGAATCGCTCGGCCCGGGCACCCCCGTGGGTGCAGGTGAGGATCCCTATTTGATCTACCGCGTCGTCAAGGCCGGATACGGACTGCAGTATCGCCCAGACGCCTGGGTCTGGCACCGGCATCGCAGCACCTTCGCCGCCCTCAAGCGCCAGGTGTACTGCTACGCAAAGAGCGCCGTGGGATATTACATCCTCACCGGCCTTCGGGATGGCGACAGTCGTTCGAGGCAGTCGCTCTTCGGCGGTTTGCAATCGTACTACTGCCGCCGACTGATGGCGGCGATCCGCGGCCGTATCGACGTGCCGGTGTGGCTGGTGCTCACCGAGATCGCCGGACATCTGGCCGGCGTGTTTGCCTACCTCCTGTCGGAACGGAGACGCCGATCGCTGAATCGTGATCCCTCCCATTCTCCCACCCCGCCCGCGTTGCCCGAACGCTCCGCTGCCTGGGATCAGGACCGGCGCGAGCCGTGGGCGATCAATCCCGGCCGGAACCATA
>CANGIH010000276.1 GCA_947453875.1 Planctomycetaceae bacterium
ATCCGGAACAGTGGAACAGCTCCGGGAAGATATTCACCACGGCGACGAGCCCGGGATCGAGATGAAGCGATTCCGCGAGCGCCGTCGTTTCGCGGAGATGACGCTCCGGGATGTGAGGGGCAAGCCGGGCCGCAGCATCGTCGAGCGTCTTCCGGAACCACCTTCCCCCGCGGATCGTCTCCACCAGCCCGACGACATGGAGGACCGAATCGACGCAGCGATTGGCCTCGACGGCGAGCAGCTCGCCGTGGGCCTTGCCGATCTCCTCGGGGGTGCCATGGAGTGTCACGACACGCAGGCCCTCGGCCCACTCGAGCGTCCCATGCGGCACCTTCCGGGTGTCGGGCCTTGGTGCTGTCAGTTCCGCTCCCGGCAGCGCGATCTCGAAGGCCCGGCGCACGCCACGGCAGAGCGTGCGCTCGATCTCGTCGCGCGGCACCTCGCTCACCTCATAGCCGGGGAAGTCGTCGACGGCGAGGCACTCGCCCGCCTCCCCGACGGTGAGATCGAGCTCCACCTTCTCGGCATTGGCGCTGATCCTTCGGCCAGAGTCGTCGAAGTCGAGCCAGCCGTCACCACGCTCCCATCGGGCATCGTTTGAATCGTGCTTCACGCCGAGGAGGCCGACGAGAAGGGCCGTGAGCGACGCCGGTGAGGGCTGGAGGAGGAGCGGAGTGGCCAACGACATCTGCGAGGCCGGCGACACGAGCCGCGCGCCGATCCCGACGGGATCGAGGTGGTCCGCGGGATCGGGCTGCCCCCGACCGATGTGGACGATCTGGTGTTTGGGGAGAGCGAGGGCGGTGGCATCGGCGCGTCGCCGCAGGATGAGGGCGTAGTCTTCGTGGCTCAGTTCGAGGTCGTAGGCGTGGGCGTCGAATCGCGCGAGCTTCACCGCGACCCGCATCGGCTTGTCGCCATCGCCGACCGCCACCGTTCCTTCGATGGAAAATGTCTCCCGCGCGCCGGTGAGACATTCCCACAGCGGCCCGAGATCGGCGGCGAGCGCGCCGGCGGGATTCCGCGCCGGATCGATGGCCGGCGGCTCTTCGCCGCGGAGTGGAGCGACCCAGACGGCGCACGCCAGGCATGCGGCCAAGGATCGGGCCAGGAGAAACGCAACGCGAGCGGGGCGGGGGGCGATCATGAAAACCTCATCATGGCCAAGGGGGGCGATGGCAGCCTGGCACCCCCACTCTCACTCGTCCGGCACCCCCACTCTCCCACCCTTGGTCGCCACGAACAAGCCGGCTTTCCGGCCGTCTTGCCACCCGGGGCGTACGTTCCCATCCTCCGAGCCCTCTCCCCGCTGCTCGCCTTCACCGCCGGTCAGGACGTGAGCGTCGGGGGCCTGCTCTTCGACACCGACCACCGCTTTCCGCGGAGTGGTTTGCTCGTGTTCATCGACGTCGCCGTCCGCTGCCGGACACTGCTCGACAACACCGACCGGCTGGTCGCGCCGGGGATGTTCTGCCGAGTCCTCCTCCCCTTCGGCGATCCTGCCGAGGCGATGCCTGTCGCTGATCGTGCCATTGGCGTCGATCAGGGGCGGCGAACCGTGCCGCGAAAGCGCGATCCTGATGACCGCGATTCCCTTCATCCTCGGCGTCGTGCCGCCCGTTCTCGACTGCGGTGCCGGCGCGGAGATGCGGGCGGCGCTCGGCACGGAGGTGTTCCCGGGGATGATCGGGGTGACGATCCTCGGGATCTTGTTCACACCGGTTTTCTATCTCAGTCGTGATGGGGTGCGCGGAGAGGCGGAATCTTGACCGTCCCCGCGCCCAGCCCTTACCCTCGACCGGGGCCTGAGTTCCTCTCGCCCCGCCTCGCCCATTCGACTTTCCCGCCCGGAGCCCCCGCAATGCAGCGTTCCGCCCTCCGTCTCGCCGTCGCTCCCGTTCTGGCCTTTGTCGCCGGCGGCACCCTCGTTACCGGCATCGTGCGCGGCGACGACTGGCCCACCTTCCGTGGCGCGGTGCGTACCGCGGTGGCCCCCGACACGAACCTGCTCGAGAGCTGGCCGGAGGGGGGCCCGACGCTCCTCTGGAAGGCGGTCGGCGCCGGCCGCGGATATGCCACCCCGGCGATCGCCGGCTCGCGGATCGTCACGCTCGGCGACGGGCTCTCCACTGCCGGTGACGACAAGGACGAATACCTCACCTGCTACGACCGGGAGTCTGGCAAGCAGCTCTGGAAGACGAAGACCGGCGTGGCCTGGAACGAGGGGCCCGAGTCGTGGCAGAGCTCGCGGAGCACCCCGACGATCGATGGTGACCTCGTTTCGGTGATCACGCCGCAGGGGCAGCTTGTCTGCTGCCAGCTGGCCGATGGCAAGGAGAGCTTCCGTATCGATCTCAAAGCCGTCTTCGGCGGCAAGAAGGGGGATGGCTGGGGCTACAGCGAGTCGCCGCTGGTCGACGGCGACCGGCTCATCTGCACTCCCGGTGGCGACGACGCGATGATGGTCGCGCTCGACAAGAAGACCGGCAAGGAGATCTGGAAGTGCCCGATGAAGGATTGCCGGGGCGCTGGCCACTCTTCGATCGTGATCTCGAAGGTGGGTGACCGGAAGGTCTATGTACAGACCAATGCCAGCGGCGCGGTGGGCGTGGATGCCGCCAGCGGCAAGCTGCTCTGGAGCTTCCCCATCGACCAGACGACCGCCGTGATCCCCACGCCGATCGTCCGTGGCGATCTGGTCTTCTTCTCGGCCGGCTACCGCCGCGGCGGGGCGCTGCTCAAGCAGGTGCCGACGACCGATGGGGTGAAAATCGAGGAGATCTACGGACTCAAGCAGGATCTCGCCAACAAGCATGGCGGCGTTGTCCTCGTCGGCGACCACCTCTACGGCGACTCCGACGATCAGGGCATCCCCTTCTGTGCCGAGCTCATGACCGGCAAGATCGTCTGGAAGGAGCGTGGCACCGGCAAGGGCTCGATCGCCGTTGCGGCTGGCGACGGCCATGTCTACCTGCGGTTTCAGGACGGGATCCTGGTGCTGGCGAAGGCCGATCCGGCTGGCTACAAGGAGGTGAGCACGTTCAAGATCCCCGACAGCGACGCCCGCCCAAGTTGGGCCCATCCGGTGATCCTCGACGGCAAGCTCTACCTCCGCGAGCAGGATGCGATCCTCTGCTACGACATCACGGCGAAGTGATCCCGCGAATTATCGCTGCAAAGAACGACCCCCGGGGCGCGAGCGCCCCGGGGGGTTTTTTGTGCGCCGGTGGGAGCCGGATTACGAACGCGGGGCAATCCCCACGATGGCGGTCGATCAGGCAGACCTCAGTCGACGACGCTCGATGAGGCCGAAGACGCCGGCGACGAGCGCGAGGACAGAGCCCATGCCAGCCGGGTCGATTTCGGGGACCAGCGTCACACCCGTCGACACGTAGTCGTACTGGAGGGCCGCTGTCGCCACACCGACGCCGTAGTCGACGCCACTCCCGGAATCGCCGTTGCTCCAGAAATTGACAGTGTAGCCGCCGTCAATCGTGAACAGCAGGCCGTAGATATCGAGGAAGCCTCCGAAGACGGCATAGTCGGTCGCGGTCTGCACCGACCCGGTCGGCCAGACGAGGTTGTCGTACGAGTAATCACCGAAAGCACTGCCGGCGGCGATGAGGAATTTGCTGAAGTCGGCCGGCGCGAGGAGGTTTGTCACCTCCGGTGCGGTCGGGGCGATGGGCACCAGGCCGGTGATCGCCGCGTCGACGAGAGTCAGGCCGTTGTTGGTGTCGGTCAACGTGCCGCTGACGCCGGTCGCTTTGAAGGCTTGCGGATAGGTCGCATCCGCTGAGCTTCCGTACGCGACAACGAGATGGCCACTGACGCCGGGCCCGGCGAAGTTCAGCGTCAGCGGCGACGCATGGGCGGAGCACGCGACGAGGACGACGGCGTTGATCGCGACGCCGAGCGTTCCGAGAACCGTTGCTTTCATAGGACGAATACTCAAAAAGGGGTAAAGGCTGGCAGGGACACCCCGTCATGCTGGGGGCTTTGTCACGATTCCGGCAAGAGCAAACCGGCCAGCCATCAGCCGGTCGACGGGTGGCCGAAGGGTCGGCGGGGGGCACGCTTGCCGGCGGCGGGGGAATCCGGTGCCTTGTCTGGCTCGCGGCGCCTGGGGGCTCACGGCGCGTCGCAACGAAAAAAAACAGGCCGTCCGCGCGGGGCGGACGGCCGGCTCGTTTGAGCAACGGGTCAGGCTCGGCCAGGATCATGCCTCGGCGTTGTCGACACACTTGTAGAGCAGGCCGCCGACGATGCCGCCGTGAGCAGGATGCGATCCTCTGCTACGACATCACGGCCGGCTGATGTCCGGCATAGCGGGTTTGCTCATTCCCCGGAATCCGCACCCGGCTTTCTCGAGAACAACCGCTGA
>CANGIH010000277.1 GCA_947453875.1 Planctomycetaceae bacterium
AAACCTCCGACGGTCGGCCGATCCTGCTGTCGAAGTCGGGCAATGACCGCTCTATCGGCGGCACATCGAGCGGGGCGATCGCCGCCTTCACCGCTGCCTGGGAACGCCCCGATGCCTTTAGCAGGGTCTTCAGCGGAATCGGAACCTACGTCGGGCTGCGCGGCGGCAACGAATATGCCACCCTCGTCCGCAAGGTCGAGCCCAAGCCGATCCGGGTGTATCTCCAGGGAGGCTCGCAGGACCTCAACATCTACGGCGGCGACTGGTGGATCGCGAACCAGGCGCTCGAACGCTCCCTCGTCTTCGCTGGCTACGAGGTGAATCATGCCTGGGGCGACGGCGGGCACAACAACGACCATGCCACCGAGGTCTTCCCGGAGGGGATGGAGTGGCTGTGGAAGGACTGGCCCGCTCCGGTGGGGCGTGGAGGCGGCAGTCCCCAACTCCAGGAGATCCTCATCCCGGGCGAGGAATGGACGCTGGTGGGGGAGGGATACGGATTCAGCGAAGGCCCCGCTGTCGACGCGCGCGGGGAGGTCTATTTCAACGACGTTGCCAAGGGGACGACGTGGCGTCTGGACTCCGCGGGGAAGCCGGAACCATGGCTCGAAGACTCACACCGCTCCGACGGACAGAATTTCGCGCCGGACGGGAGACTCGTCTCCGCAAGCGCCGCCGACGAGGCGATCCTCGGCTGGAACGACCGCCGCGAACCGGCGACGCTTGCCAAAGGCTGGCGTGGCAACGATCTGGTCGTCGCCGCGTCGGGCAGGATCTTCGCCACCGAACCAGGATGGGACGGACGCTCCCCGAGCAAGGTGCATTCCATCAGTCCGACCGGGGAGGACAGGGTCGTCGATACCGGCCTGCTGTTTTCCAACGGCCTATGCCTGTCACCCGATCAGTCGCTCCTTTACGTCGCCGACAGCCGGAGTCACTGGGTGTACAGTTACTCCATCCTTCCCGACGGGTCGCTCGCCAACAAGCAGCGTTACTACCACCTTCATGTCCCCGACACCGCCAACGACAGCGGGGCGGACGGGATGCGTGTCGACCGGGACGGGAGGCTGTGGGTGGCGACACGGATGGGCCTCCAGGTCTGCGATCAGGCGGGTCGCGTCAACTGCATCATCCCCACACCCAACGGCCGCGTCTCGAACCTCTGCTTCGGCGGATCGGACTTCGACACGCTCGTCGCAACCTGCGGCGACAGGGTGTTCAAACGGAAGGTGAAGGTGAAGGGAGCTCCGAATTTCCTTCCACCTTCGACTCCCCCGAAGCCGCGGCTGTAAGGGCACCTCACCCCGTCCACTCGACTATTTTCCGCTCCGATGAAAAGTGCCTGCCCCCACCCTTCGGGGGGAACCGAGCAGGACGCTATCGGCGTGACGTAACATTCACTGCAGCGGTTGTAATCGCTTTTACAGGGGTTAGGATGTTCATGTGACAAGGCTTTGACCGTCACGGTGCCCTGTACGCCGGTGTGCCAGCGTGGCACTGTTCCGGTGACGGCACGCCGATATCCACAGGCCAGAATGGGAGAGCTTGATACGATGGCAGAGAAGAAGGAAGGCAAGGGCGTGAACAAGTCCGAGGAGATCCGCAAGATCGCTGCTGCGATGAAGGAGCGGGGCGAGAAGCCGCGTCCGATCCTGATCGTCGGTGCGCTCAAGAAGCAAGGCATCGCGGTGTCGTCGCCGCAGGTCAGCATGGTTCTCAAGCGGATGGGATTCCGCCCGCGGAAGCGTCGCAAGCCAGGTGAGGCCGCTGCCCCGAAGGCCGCAAAGGCCCGCGTCGTCCGCAGTGCCCAGCTTTCCATCGAGGATCTGCTCGCTGCCAAGAAGATTGTCAGTCAGTTCGGCGGCACCGATCGGGCGCTCGCCGCGATCACGGCACTCAAGCGTTTTGAGGACTGAGCGATTCCGCCCCTCGCGATTCGGCGAGGCTCGCAGATATCGGCAGGTTACAAAAAACCCCGTCTGTGGTCGAAAGCCACAGGCGGGGTTTGTCGTTGATACGCCGCGGATATCACGTCGTGTGAGTCAGTAGGACTTCGCCGCTCCGAACTGCACCGTCGACACGGGATTGGTCTTGTCGCCACTGGTGATATAACGCCCGAAGACCGATACCCGCGTGCCGAAGTTCTTCACGAATCCGCTCCCGCGGTCGTGGAGATAGACGAAGAAGTCGTCGGCGAGAGCCTTGCGGATCGTCCATTGGGTGGCATCGGCGATCTCCCCCTTGCCGGGCCCCTTGGAATCGACCGCCACCCCCACGCGCCACTCCGCGTCGATGCCCCACGGCAGGCGCCCCTGCTGGCGGACAAGCAACCCCGGTCTTGTCGCCGCCGCGAATGCCGGGGCTCTCCAGGGCGTTTTCACGAACTCCTCGAGGGGCTTCGCCACCGTCTCGATGGCAGGGGGGGCCACGCCATCGGCCCCTGAAGCGGTGGTGTCGAGCCAGCGACCGAGTTCCGCCGGTGGCACGATCGGCATGCCCAGCGGGGCCTCGACGACGGCCGGGGGCAGAGGAACGACCTCACTTCCCGCGACGGTGGCATCCGACTCGGCACACGCTGTCACGCTCAGGAGCAGCCATGCGACGATGCAGAGCAGGGCGTCGACCACTCCCTGTGATGTTGGACGATTGATCGGGACCAAACTGGCGACTCCGGGGTGATGGGGATCCTGACCGGCGTCGACAAACTTCCTTTTCCCAGCAGTTCCGTGCAAGGGCGGATCGGCGTCCCGCAGGGAAGGCTGGGAGGCGTGGGCAAGCTCGGTCGAGGCGCGATCTGCGATCCATCTCCCGGAGTCGCGCAAGCCTCGATCGCCATGGCGGAGCGCCCTGAGAATCGCTATCTGTCCGTTATCTCCTTTCCGTGGCCAAATCGCGGCGCCGCCGACACGGCGGCCGCCACACCCGACACATCCTGACTGTTCGCCGTCTCTCGGGCTGACAGTGCCATGGATCGCTTTGACCACGGATGCATGGATTACCCCTCTGCTGACAGGAGCGATTGTCATGCCGTTGCAGGCCCGCCTAACGCTGCTTCTCGCATCCGCCCTGATCACTGGAGGCTGTGGCAAGCCGCTGGGAATCGTCCGTACGGCGACCGACGGCGCCGAAGCGTTGACGACGAAGGCGGAGGACACGGTCAAGGCTGTTCACGGCAAGATCGACGCCTTCGGCCATACGCTCAAGGCCAAAGTGAAGGATCTCGGCGAGGATCTCACTACCTGGAAGGATGAGGACGCAGGTGCGATCACCCCCGCCGCCGTCGTCCATGTCGACCAGGGAACGACGATCCACTGATCAACAGGCCGCTCACCGTATCCCCGACGGGCGGAACACCACTTTCCAATCGCGTGCCATGTCGACGACGCACCATCCGCGGCGCGGCGCCGCCTCGAGGGCCGTGACCAGCTTCCCGGTGGTGGGCGGCTCGGCATCGTAAGCCCACTCGCGGGCCGCGTCAGTATGGTGGACGATGAGCCCAAAGGCGGGAGAGCGCCCGATCGTCGTCCATTCGAGCATCGCCTGATCGCCATCGGAGTTGCCGAAAGCTGCCACCGGCCTCCTTCCGATGAAGCGATGGATGCCCACGGTCTTTCCCTCCCTGTCGTCGATCAATTCGATCCCCCCAGCCTTGACGAGCACGGGGGCATCGCCGCGCCACTCGTGGCGGACCTTCCCATACGACCCGATCACCTGATGCGGCGGGATGCCATACACCTCCTCCGCCCAGACCCGCATGAAGTCGGCTCCGCCCCCCGAGACGATGAACGGCGTGAAGCCGCGGGCGCGGAGCAGGTCGAGCAGTTCGAGCATCGGCTGATAGGCGAGTTCGGTGTAGGGGCGGTCGAATCTCGGGTGTCGGGAGGTCGCGAGCCAACGGCGGGCGCGGTCGGCGAATTCATCGGTCGTCATGCCGGCATGCGTCGCCTCGAGGAGCATCGCCCCCGATCCAGGGCCGTCCCGCAGCACCGCGGCCACATCCCCCTTGAGCGCCGCGCTGATCGCGGGGTTTTCCCGCCACTCCGGATGGGCCGGTGCCAGCCGTCGAAGTTCATCGAGGACGAACATCGCCTGGAACGGAAGCGGATTCTCCGGCCAGAGGGTGCCGTCGTTGTCGAAGACCGCGATCCGGCCAGCGACCGGGACAAAATCGGGGGAGGAGGGGGTTGTCGTCCGCTCGACGAACTCGAGCACCGCCCGCTTGGTGACGCCGTCGTTCCAGGAGGGGAGTGTCGCATCTTGGGTCACCCCGACCGCCGATGCCGCGATCAGTTGTGCCAAGCCCAATACGAGCACCCGCCACACCCCGACGGCATGACCAAGAACGATCCTTGAGGGGAACCCGATGG
>CANGIH010000278.1 GCA_947453875.1 Planctomycetaceae bacterium
CCAACCGGGGCTATCTTCCCCCGGCCTACATCGAGCATTGGCTCAATCCGATGGACCCCGGCCATCTCTACAAGGGCCCCTACGCGCCGAAGATGACCGGCACGGGCCTCTACTTCGTCCTGCCCTTCATCGAGCAGACGGGCATCTACAACATGGGTAAGGTGAATTACGACGGCAACGGCGAGTCGGCCACGGCCCATGCCTATGACGTGTACGGCGGCCAGGGGAAGGCGCGCAACTGGAACCAGAGCCCGTTCCAGCAGAAGGTGCCGGCCTTCGTCAATCCGCTCGATTCCACCTCCTCGCAGACGACGTGGGGATGGGGTTCCACCGGCTACGCCATGAATTTCCAGGTGTTTGGCTCCCCCAAGCACCCGTGGGGCTACTGGTGGCCGCTGATGGGTGCCAATCAACTGGCCCAGATGCCAGACGGCACGACGAAGACGATCCTGATGGCCGAGGCACGGGCCGGCTGTCAGGGGGGAAATGACGGCGCTAACGGCAAGCTCTGGGGGCATGGCCAGTGGAATCCCGACTGGATGCCGCTGATTGCCGCCACCGGGCAGAATTTCACCAACTACGGTCCTTTTAACGACTCGAGCAACGCCTGGCTGCCGCCGCAGATGAATCCCACCGACGCGACCTGCGTCCCCTACCGGGCGACAGCCTTCGGCTCGACCTGCCAGGTGTCGATGGCCGATGCCAGTGCCCGCTCGATCGATGCCAACATCGATCAGACGGTGTGGATGTATCTCCTCCAGAAGGATGACGGCCAGAACCCATCTGGCGACTGGTGATCCTTCTCCAGGGCCGGTGCACCTCACCGGCCACCACTCAGGGCAGGAGCCCGGCCAGCGATTGATCGCTGGCCGGGCTTCCTGTCAATCCTGCCCGCCGCGGCCACAGAGCCTTTTTGCGGCTGGCTTTCCCCCACTTTCCTTTCGCCAATCAACCCGAGGAATCTCCGTGAAAAGCCCCGCCACGCTGCTCTTGCTCCCCACCCGACGCACCGTTGCCTCCGCCCTGGCGATCGTCCTGATCGCCGGATGCAATGGTGGCTCGCCCCCGTCGGGAAGCGTGGCGGGAAAGGTGACGATCGGCGGGCAACCGCTCACCGGTGGATCGATCAAGTTCCACGCCACCTCCGCCGACGCGAAGGTGAAAGTTTCCGGCGGTGTGATCGCTGCCGATGGCAGTTACTCCGTCCCCGATGCCCCGATCGGCGCCTGCAAGGTGACCATCGACACCGGAGTCCGCTCCGGCGACAAGGCAAAGGCCTCCCCCGCGGGGCCCGGGGCCGACGTCATGAAGAAGATGCAGGGCCCGCCGGCGGGCATGCCGGCGATGGGGGGCGGCATGGGCCCCGGCTTTGCCAGCGGCGAGAAGGCGGTGCCGATCGAGGCGGAGTTCTCCGCGGTCACCACCACGCCGCTCTCGGCCGACATCAAGCGCGGACCCAACTCGCTCAACTTCGAGGTGAAGTGAAGGCCGCGATCACTTCCCGCTGAACGGGTCGCTGTCGTCGGCGGGCTTGGCCCCGGCCTCGGGGGCCGTAGGATCCCCTCCCGCGGCCGCGGCCACTGGCGCCTCTTCATCGGGGCGGAGGGCGGCGAGGGCCTTGATCAGGGCATCGTCGTTGCGGTCCTTGTCGATCGCCAGGCCATGCTCGCGGTAGAGCTCAGCGTAGGCCTTCGAGTTGTCCTTGTCCTCACCCGACAGGAGCGTGGCGACTCCCACCTTTTCATCGTCGGTGAGAATCGCGTTGGCAAGGGTCACGAGTCTCCAGGCTGTGCGGCGGAGGGCCTGCTCGGGCACCAGTTGCGAGACCGCCGCTCCTGGCATGCCAGGCAATCCACCCGGCATGCCAGGCCCGCCTCCCGGCGGCCGCATGTTCATCATCGGCAACATCTTCGTGCCCCCGCCGCCCCCTGCACCACCACCGCCGAGCTGCTGTTCGTAGCGGCGATCGCGGAGGATCGCTTCGTCGGCCTCGATCGCCGCGACCGCGAGTGCCTGGATGCTCCCCACCGCCTCCACAGCCTGGATCTCCGACTTCGGCGTCGCCGTGGCACCGAGTGCGGCGGCAGCCCGAATGCGGACATCGAGCGATCGAGTCGAGTCGTTCATCACCCCGACGAGCGTCGCGGCCAGCTCCTTCGGTGAGGACTTCACCACCGTCGTCACCAGCGACAGCGCCCGCGACGCCAGCCAATCGTTGACGGTCGTCTGCTCGGCCGCGGCTGGCTCGGCCACGATCGCGAGGATCGCCGGCCGGGCCGTCTTGGTAAACTCCCCGGCGGCGTCGCCACCGGCCCGACGGGCGGCGTCGGCATGGCGTACGAGCCCTGACATGGCGGCCACCCGGACGCTCGGGTCGACCGCGGCATCACCGGCGATGCCGGCAAGCAGCGATGCGGCCGGCGTCCATACCGTGCCATCCTTGCCATCCTTGGCCCGCAGTTCGCCGATGAGGAGAGCCGCGTTGACGCGGGCCGCCCGCGACGCCTCTCCATTGCGGGCGATGGCCAGCGCGCTTTCCGCGACCGCCTTCGAGGCATCCTCGAAGGCACGATCGTCGGTGATGCCGCCGAGAAGAATCTCCCGCATCCGTCGCCGGACGCGGTCGATGATCGGCTTGTTGGCGTCGTTGGCCAGTTGCGGCATCGCCTTCCTGACGACGAATTCACGCGCCGCAGCATCGAAGCCGGCTCCCGCCTTGAGCGGTTCCTTGTAGCCCTTCTCGGCATCCTGCTCGATCTTTGTCCAGGCGGAGTTCTTGAGCGAGTCGGCCGCCGGCTTGCCCGCGTCGGCCGAATCAGTCGCGGCATCCTCCTCACCATCCTGCGCTACGACCACGCCACTCTCCAGGAGCGTGCCGGCTACGACGATAGCGGAGGCCAGGCGGCGGAAAGCAAGGGGGCGGAACATCGATCGGCTCCTCGGAGGGTTCATGCGTTCATTTCGACCATTATCAGGCGTGTCCAACCCGGACGACGCCTTCCCTGGCTCCGCTGAGCGGGCCGGGGCCCCGACAACCCGATCGTGCCGGGATCACCTTCCCCCGCCGTCAAGTGCACCGCCCCGCCCACCGGGAGGGGTCGATCCACGTGGTCCGCCGGAACCACCCGGAGGCCCTCCGGCGCCGCCGGGAGGCCCGAACAATCCGGCACCGCCAGGGCCGAAGAGGGAACTGCCTCCCCCTTCCGAATCCTTCTCCTTGTCCTTCTTGCCGTCGTCGGCAGAAGGGAGCGTTTGGGCGTAGCGTTCGACCGTCAACTGCGATTCGGCAGCCGACGCGAGGGTGAAGGAACCGTCATCGCGGAGGAAGAGAAGCTCGAGCGGTTCGGTCGGCTCCGAGGTGGTCCCCTTCTTTCCCTCACCCTCCTCCTGTCGACCCCGGGCATCGATCAGCATGCTGTTGGTGGTGATGCTCTCGGCGTTCTTCGCGTCGGGCCCTTTCGCCTGCTTCTTGTCGAAATTGGCAAGCGCTCCGAGTTCCGCAGTCAGGCTGCGGAGCATGTAGTTGCCCCCCTCGGGATTCTCCGCGAGGACGAGCACCTCGTAGCCGGTCTTTGATTTCTTCGCTTCACCCTTGCGCAGCGAACGGACAAGGAGTCCGGTCTTGTCGGGAACGTGGGCCGATGGGCTCGGGTCGGACCACTTGGCAGGCAGAATCGCCGGCTTGGAGAGATCGGCCTCGGCGAGGTATTGGGCAGGCAGGCCGTAATTCGGATTCCGCAACGAGATCCGCACCCGGTAGCGGTACGTCTTGCCCGGCTCGACGGTCGTGTCGACGAAGCGGAACATCCGGTACTCGGGCATTTGCATCGCGGCATCGCCCATCATCCCCCCGGACATCATGCCCCCTCCCATCATCGCGGGATCCATGCCTGCCGTCATTCGGGGAGTACCGCCACCAGCCCCCTCCCCCGCTTCAGACTGCCCTGGGGCCCCCCCGGGGCCAGCCATCGGCGGCATCATTCCCCGGCTGCCTCCCATCGGTCCACCCGGCGGCATCATCCCGCGGCTACCCCCCATCGGGCCACCCATCGGTGGTCCTCCCATCGGCCCCCCTGGCGGCATCATGCCCCGGCTGCCGGCACCAGGCCCTCCCATTGGGGGCATCATGCCGCCCGGACGGCCGCTCATCCCGGCGGGAGAGCCCATCGACGGAGCGCCGTTCCCCCCCCCTCCAAGAATGTTCGTCCTCGTGGAGTTCTCCATTTGCTCACGCTGCAAGGCTTCGAATCGCTCCATCTCTGACTGACGCTTGCGGAGCTGGGCCGCGACCCAGGGGTGGAGCGACTCGACTCCCCACGGGTCACCGGAGAGCGTGGGAAGTGGAAGGAG
>CANGIH010000279.1 GCA_947453875.1 Planctomycetaceae bacterium
AGCGGGCTGAGCGTCGCATCAGGGGTGATCGCCACGCTGATCGTACCGGCGGCAATCAGGCTGAAGCGGTGGAGATCGACGTCGTTGGCAAGCTCGGTACCGTCGCCGAGAAAAGACTTCGTGGAGAACGTGTTGGAAGCGAACAGCGACCCGACGTTCACCGCCTTGGCGAGGAGGTTGTTTTCATCGGTCGAGTTGCCGATCTGCAGCCGGTAGAGCTTGTCAGCCGCCACCTTGCCGGTTTCGAACGTCAGCACCGAGGTGCCGCTGGTGGCGTCGTACGACACCGACTGCGGCACCTGCACCGCGACGTCGGCCCCGGTGGAGGGGTTGGTCTCGACGAGGCGGTAATTACGAGGGTTCTGCGCCGAGGATTGGGAGAGCGGATCATTGGCGTTGAAATAGGCCACGACCTTGTCGGCGGCCTGCGACAGCGCGGCGCCATCGGCGATCGTCACAGACGCGATTGCAGGGACGGCCCCCGACCGGGTGAAGCTCACCACGGGGGTGAACGTCGTCCCGCGGAGATTGATCCGCGCACCATTGACGGTCGCTGCGGAGAGCTCGCTGCCAAAGACCCCGGATGACGTGATCGCCGCGCCGACCTCACCGGCGATATCGAGCGCGGTCTTGCCGGCGAGCGTCACCGCCCGGTTGCCCGCCGCCACCCGGCCGTCGGTGTCGAATTCGAAATTCAACCGGCCGCCACGAATGGCCACCTGGAGCAGGTCACCATCCTTGTACTGGGTCATGTCGGTGCCGAAGGTGAGCAGCTTCGGCCGGCTCAACGGCTGGGGCACTACCGACGCCACCTGGGCCCCGAGATCGAGGCGGAAATTGAGTTGAAACGTGCCACCGTCGCGGAACCGCTCCGACGGCAGACCGGCCCCCTGGGACAGGGTCCGCAGTCCCCCGGCGCCCGCCCCCGAGATCGTGATCCTGTAGGAGTCGTCGGGGAGCGTCTCAGCGAACCGGACAACCACCATGTTTTGGTTGGGGAAATCGTCGACGGTGATGCTGCCGGGCACGACGACCTCGTCGTTGCCGTCACCGAACGTGCCGTCACCACTGCGGGTGAGCGTGATCCCGGTGGCGATCGACTGCGAATCGACCTTCGAGCCGGGGCTGAACTTGAGCGTGATCTGTTGGGGAGCCACGTGCTCCACCGTGCCCTCGCCGATGAAGTCACCGACGTTGGGGAAGGCCGACACGAAGTCGAACGCCATCACCTGCCGGGCCTCGAGTTGCTCCAGATGCTGCTGGGCATCCGCACGGCGCCAGCGACGGGCCGGCCTGCGTCCTCCACGGAGGCGACGCTGCGAGAACAGGTTCCGGACGGAGGTCAACCAGCAGGACAGGAACATGGATTCCTCGCTCTGAACGGTGCGTGGAGAAGTCGTGCGTGCCTGAAACCGTTGTGAACTTCGAGCCGATGTCGGCTGCAATCGATCGGAAAGATTGGAACGGACCGGGACGAACCGAGTCGCACTCGAAGCGGCTCACTCCCCCCGCCAAGCACCCCTGAAAGGCCCCTCTATCCCCGTGGGAGCCTCGCAGACCGCCCCCCGGCGGCGGTTGGCCGCGGAGAAACCGGTGCGGTTGTCACATTCAGACCCCTTCCTCCCCGCATCGGCAAACAACGGGGGAAGCCTCTCCCCCTGCGGGGAAGAAACCTGTTGGGCAGGGTAGCGTGCCTTTGCATGCGGAGCAACGTTTGGGCGACGGCGCTTTTTGCCCTGTTTTCGAGGCTTTTGCGCCTCGTTCGCCCCCTTCTCCGCCAACCCGCCCCCCCACTTGCCCCCCCTTACCGGGGCATCGGCGACCCGTCAAAGCAGGGAAATGGGGGGGGATGGGGTCATCCGAATCGTCGTTCTGGGCCGGCGCCCATCCATCCCATCTTTCCTGACAGGAACTGCGGGCACAACCCTACCGCCGCAGGACCGTCACGACCGATTTCATCCCGCAGTTCGGAGTTTCCACCGGAGACGGGAATGATGATGCGGAAACAGACGCGAATGGGCAGGTGGATGGCCGCTATGTCACTGGCAGCCACGGCGGCAACAGCGGCCCCTGCCGCCGGCCAGAGTTGGGTCTCTGACGATGGCGTCAGCCAGTCCGTCGTCTCCGATTCGTCGGTCGAACTCCTCGACCCCCCCACGCCGGAACCGGCCGGAACGGGCAGCCTGGCCACGGTCGATGGTGACGGCCCGACCCTGCGGGCCGCTCCCTACTCGGCCACGTCCTCCACTCCCTATGACGGCGAGGCCGTCACGGTCGGGGATGCCTCCGAAGGGAGTTGGGGCATGGGGGAATGGGGCGGGTGGGCAGCCGACGCCTGCCGCTATCCGCGCGATCAGGGCCCCTTCGAACAGCCCGGTCTGCTCCAGGTGCTCCACGACAACAAGTGCGCCACCTGGACGTTCCGCAGCGACGCCCTCCTCCTGTGGCGCAATGCTCCGCGTGACATCCCGATCTACTCAAACTATGTCGGCCAAGCGACCCCCAACGGCTTCGGCGCCACCGCCCTGAGCGCGGGGCAGATGGAAAGTGGGATGGCGGCGGGCCCCCGGTTCTCGGTGTTCCGCACCGACGATTGCCAGAACGCCTGGGAATTCACCTGGTTCAACGCCTCCAATTTCCGCTCGCAGGAAGCGACGCTCCCCACCCTCGGCGGCTATGGCATGACCCCGCCGGGCATCTACGGCAACCAGTTCAACCGTCTCGACACCGCCACCAGCGACCTGAGCGCCTCGATCTGGAGCTTCGAAGTCAACCGCTGGGTCCGGTGGAGGCCGAACATCGCCTTCCTCCATGGCTTCCGGATGGTTGGCTGGGGGGAGAATCTGTCGATGGCCGATCACTACGACACCACCGCCGTCGGCTACGCCCAGGACATCTTCCGCAACAACTGCACCAACGACCTCTACGGCTACCAGATCGGCACCGACATCCGCCTCTGGGATCGCGGCCAGGGCTTCCGCGTCGACGGCATCATGAAGGGTGGTGCCTACTACAACAACGCGGTGCAAAACTCCTACTACACCTACCAGACCGGTCTCGACACCTTCGAGACGGGGAATGTCCGGGCTGCCGGTGGCTCGGCCGCCTTCGTCGGCGAGGTGGGCTTGACCGGCACGATCCCGATCACCTGCAACCTCTCGCTCCGCGTCGGCTACCTCGGCCTCTGGCTCCAGGGCCTCGCCCAGCCAACCGACCAGCTCCGCGGCCAGACGATCTCTTCCGGAGGCATCGGCACCCCGGTGGTCGGGTCGCTGAGCACGATCGGCGGGACGGTGGTCCAAGGGGTCTCGCTCGGCCTCGAAGGGCGGTGGTGATGAGCCTCTTCGTCCGGCCGGAATCGGTTCGACGCCCTCCCGCCCCCCGGCGGGAGCTGGCATTTCCAGGGGAGGAGACGGCGATGTTGGAGTTCCCCAGTTTGTGGAAACAGGCGATATTCCTGGGTCGAGGCCGGGAAAACCGGGGGGGAAGGAAAAAATCGGGACCCGTCTGCGAACTTTTTCCGATGAGAGCCGTTCTAGTGGAGACGGGGCAACACACGAGGACCAGAAGTTCGCCTGACCAGCAGGCAGGCACGGGAGGAGCAGGAATCGGCAGGTCGCAATGCCGCGGTCGGTTCGGAGTCGCCAGGCGACCGGACCGACGGGATCCATCGATTGACCGGCATGGGCCGGGCCGACTGATGGCAGATGCGACCGCCGCCGCGATGGGGATCGCCCCACGACCGCTTCCAGTGCCCAGATTCTTCCAGGCTCGTCCGCCCCGTATCTCCACCGCCATTCGACGGTCTCCCTGCTTGATCAGGTCTTTGCTCCACGCTCGGTTTCCAGGTTGTGGTGTCGCCCCGCGCGACGCCGTTTCCCGCTCGACCCGTATCCGCTTCTGACCGCACGCAGCTTCCCTTGCAGCTTCTCCATAAGGAAAAGGCGCCATGAACTTCGGCAGCATTTTCAACCGGTTCGCCCGTGATCTCGACAGCACCCGTGCGCAGGGAAGCAGCACGCAGGGGGGCAGCGCCAAGCGTGCCCGGAAGAAGCAGATGCGCGGCCAGGATGTGGCCGCGGCGGTGGAGTCGCTCGAGGATCGGCGCCTGTTGGCGTTCACGTACCAAGGCTTCACGCACACCGATCTGACACCGAACAATCAGGTTCAGGCATACCAATACAACTTCCAGATTTCCAACGACAAGACAAACCCCTCCGACAGCGCGACGATGTATGTCCGCAACGTCGCCAACACGAACGAACTCCAGTTCGACTCTGGCACAACATTTTCGGGGCTTTACGACGCCAGCACTGGCTTGCAGTTCCAGA
>CANGIH010000280.1 GCA_947453875.1 Planctomycetaceae bacterium
ACAACGACATCGACTTTCGACGGCGTCCCCCCCCTGGTGATCGAGATCTCGACGGTCGCTCCCTGCTAGAGTCCACCGATGAAACCTGCCAGAATCGGCGGCGTCGATGCCGAGAGGGGCTCCAACTCCCCTGCCCCAGGGGCGGGTCGCTCGCGGACCGCCGTGATCCGGTCGCCGGCCAGGATCCCGGCACGGGCCGCCGGGCCATCGGGCCAGACCCATCCCACCGCCACGCCGGCATCCTCCGTACGCGGGTCGGTCGCGCCGTCGCCTTTCCCCCTGACGGCGGCAGCCTCTCCAGGCCCCGATACCACGCGTGTGGGTACGACCCCGAGCACCGGCCGGCGCCAAGGAGGAAGCGATCCGACCAGGTCGATCCGCAGGGGCACACGCTCCCCGTTGTCGCCACGGGCCACGACCACCTCGATCGCATCGCCGGCGTAGAGCGGGGCGAGCGCGTGGCGCAGTTGGGCCACACGGGTCACAGGTTGCCCCGCTGCCTCGACGATGCGGTCGCCCGCCCGCATGCCAGCGCGCGCCGCCGGCGACCCGGCGCGGCAGGTGGCGACCACCGGCGGGGCGGTGAAGGGATCGCGCGAGGCATAGCCGATCCCCATCACGCCAGGAACGAGCGTCTCCCCTGCCTGAAGCCTGGGCAGCACACCGAGAATGTCCACCAGCGGAACGGCGAAGCCGATTCCGGAATCGTAGAGTTCGGTTCCCGCCATCATGCCGGCGGTGTCGGCGGGAAGCGGAGCGAGCACGCCGATCACCCGACCACGGATGTCGACCAGCGGCCCTCCGTAGTTGGCCGGCGACACCGAGGCATCGGTCTGCACGGCACGCCCCCAGGCCCGGCTGGTGGCCGAGAGGATGCCGACCCCGATGCTCGGCTCGGTCGCATTCCACGAACGGCCGAGAACGAGCGTCCATTGCCCCACCTGGAACGATTCGCGCGGCGCCGCCGCCGGCACCGGGAGGGGTGCCGCTCCCCCGGGAAGGTCGATCTTGAGGAGCACCAATCCCCTGGCGAGATCGCGCCCCGTCACCCGGGCCACCTGCCGCGTCCCATCGGGAAGCGTGACCACCGCCTGCACCGCATCCTTGGGAACGGCGAACGACGTCGCCAACACCCACCCATCGGCACCGATCACCAACCCACTCGACGGCCCCGATGCCGGCGAAGCCTCGACCGGCCCGGCCAGGCCCGCAGCCGACACGCCGGCCACCTCGACGCGCACCACCGTCGGCGCGACCGCGGCCGCCGCAGCCCGAAACGACGCCTCTTCTTCGAGATCCGGACCATCGGCAGCCGCACCCCAGGCAGGGTGGGATGCAACCATGGCCACGGCGACGAAAATCGCAGGGCGGAAGACCCGCAGCGCGGGAAGGGAGGTGGTGATGGTGCTGATCATGGCTTCCTGGCCGCGACTGGCTTGGGTCCCAGGGCACACTCCACGATGCCGCCGGAGCGGATCACGGTGAACTGGACGACGTCGCCGTCGGCGAGAGATGCCAGCCACTGCTGGACCCCTGCCCGGGACGACACGGAGCGACCATTGACGGCGACCACAAGGTCGTCGGCGCGGAGACCGGCCTGGGCTGCGGCCGATCCATCGCGAACGCTTTCCACGAACGGCGGCGTCTTGTCGAGGAGATCGGGCACGAGCACCACACCGAGCAGCGCCATGTCAAAGGTCGATTGGCCGGCGTCCATCCCGTCGCGTGGGGGCGTGGCGTCTCCTCCGCCAGTGGCCAGCAGATCGCGGTAGCCGCGGGCCACCTCGTCGATCGGCAAGGCGTAGTTGAGCCACACGCCAGTGACGGTCGCCCGCAGTTCCTTGCCGAGCATCCCCACGAGCCGGCCCCGCCAATCGACAAGCGCTCCCCCAGCGGATCCGGGATTGCTCGTGGTGCAATCGAGGATGTAGACGTCGCCGCGGTAGGGAGCCTCATGGGCCCCACGGCGGGCCTCGAGCGGCACGACCGTCGACACGACGCCATGCTGTGCGCTCACCCGTTCGTCACCGACGGCGACACCGAACAGATTCGAAAGCGCAAACACCCTCGTGCCGGCAGGAACGCGGGCTCCGCCCTTCGCCGGCAACGCCGCCCCCCCGGGCCCCGGTTCCGCCGTCGGATTCTCCGCGGGGAGCAGGATGGAGAAGCAGGGGAGATCTTCCCCCGCGATCGAGAGCAGGGCCAATTCGCGGCGTGGATCGGCCCCGATCAGCGTGGCGGGGTACCGTCTCCCGTCATCGAGCACACAGTCGATCTGCTCGGAGTCGAGCACCGTGCTGAGGACGGTGATGATGTGGCCGGTGGGGGTGACCAGAATCCCGGTCTGGTAGGCCTCGAGTCCACGGACTCCACCCGCCCCATACAACTTCACCACGCGCCGGGCCGCACCGGCGATCGTCTCTTCCGGTGTCGCGGCTGACGCGATGCCTCCGCACAGTGAGAGCACGAGCACCAGGCACGCCGCCACCATCGGGCGGCTGTCGCCCCCGATGCGGGATGCTGCTGCGAATGCCCCAGGATGTCCGCCAGCGTTGTTCATGTGGTGCCTCCATCGCCGTCGGGTGTGGTCTCGGGAGAGGCCGCCCCGTCGCCGGGAGCATCGGCCTGGGCGGCCGGCCCCTCAAACCTGATCTGCTCGATGGTGAATCGGCCGAACGGTTCGTCGCCGTGCCAGATCTCCATCGCCACAGGCAGCCCGGCCACGCCCCCCGCACCGGCGGTGAACCGGACCTCGCAGGGATCGGCATCCGGTGTCGGCCACAGATCGACACCCAGGATCGCTCCGTCTGCCGCGACGATGAACCGGGCCTCGATCGCCGACACGGCGGTGTCGAGGATGTCGGCCAGCGGAGTGCCGTCGGGGGTGCCCGGAGCCGCGGCGACCTCGATCGACGACGGCGCGTGTGCATCCCACGATGGCGCGGTTCCCCAGTAGCTCGTGCGTCCCAGAGCCGACGGACCTTCGCGCAGCAAACGTCTCCACACCACGAGCGCCGAGAGCAGGCCTCCACTCCCCGGAGGCGCAGGCGACGCGTCGAGTTCGCCGGCGGCATCGATCGAACTCGAACCGGTGGGAAGGTCGATCGTCGCCCTCGTGTCGCCGAGTTCGATCCGAAAAATCCCCCCCTTCTCCAACCGCCCCTCGAGAACCCAGATGGCATTCCCTGGAGGCAGCGCGTGGTGGCTGGCAATCGCCCGGCCGACCCGGTCGCGTTCGACGACGTTGAAGTGATGGTTCGTGAAGCCGTACCGGGCCTCGTAGAGACCGGCGAGCGACTCCGGCAAGACGAGCGGCGGCTTGGGCTGCGGCGCCGGTTGCCCCGGATCACCGGGCCTCCCCGGCGGCACGGGGCGCGGAGGCCGGTCTCCATCGGGCTTCGGTGCCTCCTCCCCTTCCACGGGGGAAGGCTGCTCACCACCGGCGACGATCTTCGCCAGTTCTCCCGAGGTGTGGAGGCCCGCAAGTCGCACCAGAATTTCGCGACGACGCCCCGACCGCCGGTAGACGAGCGGTACGCGCCAGCCGGCCGGGAGCGTGCCGAGCACGTTCTTGAGGGCGTTGACCGTCCGCACGGGGCGGCCGGCGAGCGACACGATCTCGTCGTCGTAGCGGAGCCCGCGCCGATAGGCATCGGATGACTCGAGGATGTCGGAGACGACGACACGGCCATCCTCGGCGGTCGCCACGGTCGCCCCCAGCGTGGCATGATCGACGAGGCGTCCTCCCTTGAGACAGCCGAGGAACTGTCGGAGTTGGTTGGACGAGATCGCATATCCGACGCCGACATTGACCCGGCCGCGTTTCTCGAACGAGGCCCGCCCGTTCACGCCAATCACTCGCCCCTCGGCATCGAACAGTCCCCCACCGGAATTGCCGGGATTGATCGCGGCGTCGACCTGAAGACAGTCGGCATATTCGAGAATCGTCCCGGCCGGGAACTGATACCGCCGCGTCCCCGAGACGATCCCCGCGCTGATCGAGGGGCGGAAGTCGGTAGCCAGCAGGAAGGGATTCCCGGCCGCGAAACAGAAATCGCCCACCTCGACCAAGTCGCTGTCGGCAAGTTCGGCGAACGGGAAATCGTCACGGCCGACGAGTTTCACCAGCGCCACGTCGCCGGTCGGATCGAGTCCCACAAGCACGGCATCGTAAAGCCGGCCGTCGTCGAGGCCGCACTTCATCGCCACACCAGCGGGTTGAACAACGTGAAAGTTGGTCAGTGCGTAGCCGTCCGGACTCACGAGCACCCCCG
>CANGIH010000281.1 GCA_947453875.1 Planctomycetaceae bacterium
ACGGGGCCTCGCTGAGCCGATCCCGGCGCTTGCCGTGCTCGTCACGGCGAGCGCCTTCGACGCCGCGCTCCACGACGCCTGCGGCAAGGCGCTTGGCCTCAGTGCCTTCCTCACGCTCACTCCCGACCTGATCGGTCACGATCTCTCCCGCTATCTGGGGGATGACTTCAGGAACGAGAACCTCCAGGACTCCATCCGCTCCGCTCCCGCGTTGCGCGTGCCGCTGTTTCATTCCGTCGGCGGGGCCGATCCAGTCCGCGAGTCGGAGATCAAGGAAAAGCTCGACGACGGCCTGCCGCAGGCGCTTGCCGACTGGATCCTGTGGAGCGGCCTGAGCCGGATCAAGATCAAGCTCCAGGGGGAGGATCTCGAGTGGGACATCGAGCGGACGCTCGCCATCGATTCCGTGGCCCGGGCGACGAAGCCCGACACGGATTGGAAATACTGCGCCGACTTCAACGAGCGCTGCCCCAACGTCGAGTATGTCCTCGAATACCTGCGGAAGGTCGAGGAGCAGTCCCCCGCCTGCTTCGCCGCGATCGAGTATGTCGAGCAGCCGACGTCGCGGAATCTTCGCGCCCTGCCAAGGGTCGACATGCACGCCGCCAACAAGCTTCGGCCGATCGTCGTCGACGAAGGGCTCGTTGATCTGGAGAGCCTCCTCGAGGCCCGTGAGCTCGGCTACACCGGCCTCGCCCTCAAGGCCTGCAAAGGGCAATCCCACTCCGTGCTCTTCGCCGCGGCGGCGCGGAAATACGGGATGTTTCTCACCGTGCAGGATCTCACCTGCCCCGGCGCGGCGCTCATCCACTCGGCAGGGATCGCCGCCTGGGTGCCGGGCACGGCGGGGCTCGAAGCGAATGCCCGGCAATACATGCCAGAGGCCAACAAGCCGTGGGAAGAAAAGTTCCCTGGGCTCTTCAAGATCACCGACGGGATGCTCCACACCGACGCCCTCGCCGGCCGGCCGGGGCTCGGGGCGGTCTGAGGGGGCAGCGACGGTCGGTCGCCCGATATCGTACTGCCGTGAGAGCTCATTTTGCCGGCTGTTGGAGGTGGTCAAGACTGTTCCCGATGAGTCCGAGGCGGCCGGAAAGCTTCCGGATCCGATGTGCTGCGCGATCGATCGAAACGATCGGCCACGACACTCTCAACCGAAAACGTCAGGCCAGGTAGCGGCCGGGCATTGACCCCAAATCGAAGGGTGTGATAGCTTATCGGGGGGGTGGGGAGCAATCATCAATCCGGTCGAGAGGCCGACGGAGGTGGCTATGGTCAGGAATCAGAGCAGACGGAGTCGCGTGTTTGTCATCGCTGTTCTCGTTGGCGCAATGGCTTCGGCGGTGTATGCCGGAACCAGTGCGGTGCCGGCGGTTGGAGATTATTTGGGGATAACTGTGATGTGCCCGACCGGCAGTGGCGTTCCATGCGACGCCTCCTATGGAAAGAGGTGCGACCAGGCTGATCCCGGCAAGACTTGCAAGGATGTGATCGGCGGATGCAAATGCAAGGGTTGATACCGCCAAACGCCTCAGCGACTCGTGGTTTGGTGGGGACGGCGATCTTCGTTGTCGCGGTTGCCCTGGCCTTGTACTTCGCTTGCCGCCGGCAGGTCTTGCTAATCCCAAGGAGCCAGACGATCGAGGTGATTGCAGGTGACGTGGGTGAGTTCAGTGTTGTAGTGCGTAATCGAGGACTTTTTCCGTTGAAGATCACGACCTGCAACGCGAGTTGCTCATGCACGAGCACCACGGCGCTGCCACTCGAGATCCCGACGCTCGGTGACGAGAGGATCGTGTTTTCGGTGGCGACTTCTCCCAGGGACGCGGTCGGCAACGTCTCGCTGCAGCGGATACAGTTTTATTCCGTTCCGATCGTCGAAAACCTTGAATGTGATGTGTCAGTCAGGGTCGTGGACGCACGATGAATGTCGTCGTGTGACTGATTCGGTGCCCGTGGCTGGTCGGGGCACCGTAGGAAATGAAGGAGAGCTTCGCATGTCCTTCATTCGCCGATGGCAATCAGCCGAATTGGTTTGTTCTCCTGCGATCCGCAGCGGAAGGGAGCCGGTCGGCTTCACAGTCGTGGAGCTACTCGTCGTCATCGCGATCATCGGAGTGCTCATCGCCTTGACGATTCCTGCGGTGCAAGCGGTTCGAGAAGCTTCGCGGGCCTATTCGTGCCGAAACAATCTCCGGCAGATCGGTCTGGCGAGCCAAGGCTTTGTCGCGGCACGGGGGCGATTTCCCCCGGGTCATCAAGGGAAAGAGTTGGGCACTCGGTCTCCTGAAGGATGGAACTTGCCGGTCAACAATTTCGCGGGACACGTCGGGTTCCTGCTCCCCTGGCTTGAGGAATCGGCTCTGCACGCCGAGTTGGTCGCCGCCGACCCTCGCCTTTTTTCGGATGCAGGGAGATCGGGGGCATGGTTTCTCAACGACGGCGTTGTGCGCGTGTTTGCGTCCCGGTCTGTCTCGGGATTTGTTTGTCCTTCCGATTCTCCCGTTTCGATCGGGCCCGCACTCGTCGCCAAAGATGACGTTTGGATGCAATTCACCATGAAGCCCGTCGCCTTGGTGACCGACTATCTCGGCTGCAGCGGGGCTCCATCCATGTCGCGGGACACCCTGCCCAGCGAGACGGTGAAGGGGATTTTTTTTTCCCGATCGTGGACGCGGCCATCCGACGTCGTCGACGGCCTCTCGCAGACGATTCTCTGCGGTGAGGTGCTGGGGGATTCGCCGGATCATCATCCCGAGGTCATCGAGGCGCGGCATGCCATGTTGTGCGGCGCAGTGGACACCTATTACTTCGGGGCGCCTCCCGATCCGTCGATGGTCGGTCACAGTGAAGCGGCCTTGTTCCGGAGTCGGCATCGGCAAAGTGTGAACGTGGCATTCGCTGATGCGTCGGTGCACCCGATGGCCGCGGACACGGACATCGCCGTCATTCATGCTCTGGCGACTCGTGCCGGTGGCGAGACGGTCGATCCAGCCGGATATTGAGGGATTGGGATCGCCGAAGCCGGGGGAAGCGATGTTCCGATCACGTTCGAGCCTGATTCTCGCAATCGCGGTGTCTGTGGCCATGACGAACGGTCTCAGGGAAGGTCGTGCCGAGGATGATCCTCGTCGGGTGCTGGCCTCGCTCGCCGCGGCCGCCTGTCCGTTCGACCGAGTATTCGATGGTCTCGAGATCCGATACACGACACGGACGTCATCGATCAAAGAACCGCAATCAACGCAGATCGAGTCATTCGTCTACAGCCAAGCCGGGCCGCGGCTGTGGCGACTCGACATGACGCTCTTTGACGGGCTGCAAACCACCCGCTGTAGGTATGGCGATCTGTACTTCGGCGTGTTCGATGGCCAATTCCGCACCGTGGGATATGAAGCGTCGGCGAGGGCGAGCAACGAGGACAACCTGCTGGCCCGCAATCCGCTCTTAGGGGAGGCGACGGCGATCCTCGGGGAACCGATCGCCCAGATGCTGCGGATGCCCGGCTTCGCCTTCGAGTCGCTCGAGGAGCCGCGGCACGAGGGAAGCACGAGACGGGCGGTGTGGCGGCTCCAGGGAGCGAAGGCCGAAGCAATGCCAGCCACGGGCGTGATCGAATGGCGCGAGGAGAAGAACGGTGCACTCATCACCCATTTGGAGTGCCACCGAATGACCGGCGAGGCGACCGCGCCATCCGTGATCCTGGTCGACGTCGAGTATCGCAACCGGGACGGCAGGCTCCTTCCCAGTCGCGCGATCCGCAATAACGGCGTGGTGATCGAGGAGACGATCCTCGAAGACGTCGCGTTGGCGGTGCCTGACCGCGTGCACTACTCGCCGGAGGCGTTCGGGCTCGCCGTCCCCCGGCGGCCGTGGAGTCGCTGGCTTATCTCGGGCGTGATCCTCGCGATCGCGGCGCTCGTCGTGGTTGCCTGGCGCTGGTTCAGCAGCCGCTGAACAGGCAGACGCTCACACCGGCTTCGGCACGAGTGAAAAGATCTTCACGTGACCGTCGGCCAGCGCCACGGCGACTTTTGATTTGTCGGGGGAGAGGGCGAGGGCCCGGCCGTTGGCGGGGAGCTTCACCGCGTGGAACTCGTTCGCTTCCCCCGCCTTGAAGAATCGCAGCCAGCCGCCGCCGCCGCCTCCGGCGACTTGGAGCCAGATTCCTGTCGGATGCCAGGCGATCCCCCAGCAGACTCCCTGCTGTTTCTCCTTGGGCTCGAGCAGCGTGGCGAGCTTGCCGTCGCCCCATTCGAGCACCGAC
>CANGIH010000282.1 GCA_947453875.1 Planctomycetaceae bacterium
GCAGCCGTAGGCCGTGCCTCGGTGGGCGTTGCGACGCGACGCATAGCCGCCATCGGCGGCCCGGTGAGGGGCAAACCCGGCCGCGATGGCCGAGCGGATCTCCCCGGCGAGCGAATCATATGGCTGCGCCGCCCAGGCCCGGGCCAGACAGGATCGGTGGACCAGATCGAGCGATTCCCCCGGGCCGTAGCTCTCGAGCCATGTGCGCGTGGCCACCGCATGGGAATCGTGCGGATCGAAGGCGTCGAGGGCCACGAGGCCGTCGAGGACGAAGGAGGTGTAGTAGAGGTCGCGCCTGCCACCGCGATCGACGTAGCCCCCTCCCTCGGCGGCCGTCGAATGGAGGAATGTCGCCACGAGTTCAGCGGCGTCGCCGAGCGTCCGCCGCGCGAGCCGCGCCACCTGGAGCATCTGGAGCCGCTGGCTCATGGGGAGTGCCCCCTCACGGGGTCGCGGCCGGCCGCTCCGCCGACTCCGTGCGTGCCCGCTCCTGCTCCGCCTCGCGGCAGAAGCCCTCGAACTTCAGCTCGTCGAAGATCTTCCCGAGGACACGGCGCAGCAGACCCTTGAGCGTCGGCTCGGCGAGCCCGTCGAGGGCACGGATCGCCTGCTCCTTGTAGCTCTCGAGGAGGAGCGCGGCCTTCTCGTCGGCCTTGCTCTCGGCGATCGCCTGCCGCACCCGCTCGGCCGTGACTCCCGCGACATGCTCCCCCCGGGCCAATCTGCCGAGAAGCTCGCGATCGTCGCCGCGGGCCCGTTCGGCAGCGAGCGCCAGCACGACGCTCGGCCTCGGCTGGGCGCCGGGCAGCAGGCCGGCATCGTCCTGGAGATCCTCGAGATCGTCCTTGATCTGATACGCGATCCCCACCGCCTCGCTGAAGCCACGGAGGACGTCGCCAAGATCGTGGCCGCGGCCCGCGGCAAGGCTGCCAAGCTGGAGGGCGACGTCGAAGGCAGGGGCCGTCTTGAGCCGGAAGATCTCCAGCACTTGTCGGCTCGCCAGCGCCACCGGCGCCCGGCTCCAGGAGAGCTCCTCTCCCTGGCCGCGGCAGAGGAGACGCTGGGAACGGGCCGCCTCGCGGACGGCGGCCGTGATCGTCACCGGATCGAGTCCCGATTCCGCGATCAGGCGATAGCCCTCGCCGATCAGCACGTCGCCCACGTTGAGCGCAACCGGCACCCCCAGCGCGCCCGGGAGGGTCGGTTCGCCGTACCGCTCGAGATCACCATCCTCGATGTCGTCGTGGACGAGCGACGCCTTGTGGAAGCACTCCACCGCCAGCGCGAGCCGCCGCAGCGAGGCCGTCTCGGCGGGAGTCGGGGCAGGCTTCAGGGCACGGTGGACCGCGGCGGCCAGAAATGGACGCCAACGCTTTCCGCCGACCCCGAGCCACTCGCGCGACACCCCCTCGGCATGCCCCTCCGAGGGCCCGAGGAATTCATCGAGGGCGGCCGGCTCGAACCAGGTCTTCACCTCGTCCTGCAGGCCCCCGAGATCGAGGCGGCGCGAGGTGTCGGAGGCCTCGAGATGGATGTAGTCCCACACCCAGTCGTCGTCGACCATCGTGTCGATGCAGTCATCTTGCAGCAGCGGCACCGCGACGGCGGGGATCGCCGCGGCCTCGACAAAGGGATGCGTCTTCTCGAGCACCGGCAGACAACTGACGCCAACGATGGCGTCGATCTGGCCGGTCTGGATCATCGCCATGACCAGCGCCGATCCCTCGGCCACGAGCACCGCATAGCCGAGGCGCTCGGCCTCGGCCTGGAAATCCTGGATCGAACAGAGGCCGCAACTCTTGCAGAGGAGGCCGAATTCGTCGAACGGCGCCGGGCAACGGCTCTCCACTCGAAGGCATTTCGGCATCAGGAGCAGTCGGCGCTCGTACGGCACCGCCGCCAGGCTGTCGCGCCACGATTCGTTGTTGACCAGCACGCCGGCGTAGTCGAGGTGGATCTCCCCGAGTCCGACTTCGGCGAGGGCCGCGCGGGCCCGGGCGTGCAGTTCCTCCATCCGCAGGGGAGGCACGGCGGGGCGGGCGGCGAGGCCGCGGCGGATCGCCTCGAGCAGTGCCGTCCGTTCCGGCTTCGTCTGCGGGATCTTCGGATGAGGAGCGCGGGAGCGGATCAGGGCCGGCGGCACCGGCGGCGGAAGGATCACCAGCGGGATCGTCGAGCGTTCGGCGCTCCCGCGGGGCTGCGTGCCGACATCGTTCATGGCTCGTTCGGCAGTCGACATCGGATCACCTTGTGCCAGCCCGGCGTGGTTCTTCAAGCGGGGAAGACGCCCCCCGGAAAACTCGAAACCGCGACGAATCCTATCATGTCCCCGGTTGGGCCGCCGCCCGCCCGGCAATCGCCGCCGCCGCCCGCTTGGCGGCGTCCTCGGCCTTCCGCTGGATCTCCTCCGGGGAAGGGAGGGCGTCGAGCACCTCGCGGGGAATGGCCGCCGCGTCGGCGAGCTTCGTCAGGCAGCGCCGCCGCTCCGCCAGCGCCTGATCGGCGCTCCGTTCCCGGGAGAACCGGTTCTTGGCCTCGCTCGATCGCTCCTTGAGGCGGGCGTAGATGTCGCCGCCAAGGAGGGAGGAGATGTCGACCTTCATCTTCTCCCGCCCGACATCCGACTGCGTCACCGGCGCCCCGTCGATCGGCCCGGCATGGTATTTCGGGAACATGATCGCAACGTCGGGGCAAACACGCGAGCAGGCGGGGCAGTTGACCTTGCAGTTGGCCGGATTCTCCACCCGCAGGCGATGTTCGGAATCGACTCCGTAGACATCGAACAGGCAGAAGCTCAGGCACTGCATGCAATTGGTGCAGCGGACCGGGTCGATGACCGGGAACCAGGGCTTCCAGGCGTCGCTCGAGCCAGGGGTGTTGAGGGGGAGATCACGACGGGCCTGGTCGACGAGCCCCACCACCTCCGCCGTCGATCGCCCGCTCGAGTCATGCACCTCCACCGTGGCCAGGCCACCGGCGCTGACCTCCGGCGCCCTTCCGGCGAACCGCCCCACCACCACGAACGCGGCGGCGTCGGAATCGGCGCCGGCCGATGCCCGCGCCGCCCCTTCATGGGCGAGCGTCACCGAGTAGCCACGGTCGAGGAGCGCGGCGAGGAGCTCGGCACGCTCCGCTGCCGGCAGCGGCTCCGCGCCGCTTCCCTCGTAGAGCACCACTCGCGGCTGGCGTCGGGCAGGCGTCGTCATGGCTGGCCTCCGGGCGGGGGGGGCGAAATCTGTGGGGTGGAGTGGGGAAGTGCCCCGAGGGCTGCGATCCTCCCGGCCGCCGCTTTCTCCGCCTCCAGGTCATCGCGGGCCGCGGCACTGGCCGCCACCGCAGCCGCGTCGCCATGGAGCATTCCGGCGAGCACGTCATCGGCGGGGAGCGTGCGCATGTTGAGGATCTCGACCCCCGTTTCGCCGAGGGGGGCATCGGCCAGATGGAACAGCCCCCGCACCGCCCGTGGCCAACAGGCGGCGATCCGCAGCGTCGTTCCATCCCTGGCCAACGCCGCCAGATCGATCAGGTGGGGGTCGCGCCTCGATGCCATGGCGCACAGGTCGGCGACCGCCTCGAAGCCCTCGCCCGACGAGGCCAAGCCGTCGAGCACCGCCCCCTTCACGTCGGCCGGAACCACCTGCGCAAACGCGCAGCGGCAATAGAGCATCCGCACTGGCTCCCTTGATGCATTCGTCGATGCGGACGTTGAGAGGGTCATCAACGGGATTCCTCCCCACGCGGCACGGCGCCGACCGCCGCCGGGCCCCGTCCTGCGGGCTTCGCCTTCCCGTCGGCGGTGTCGTAGACGCCGAAGTCATTGAACCAGTGACGTTTGGCCAAGCGGTACATCCAATGCTTCTCTCGGATCTCGTGGCCGGGAAGATCCTGGCTGCTGCGTGGCGTGGCGGCGAGGAGTTCCTCGCGTGCCGTGCCACGCTGGGTCGTGTCGCGGGCTCCGTGGCGATCGGCGATCTCGAGGACGAGCTTCGGATTCTCGAGCATCACGCAGCCGCGGCTGTGCGCCGCTGCCGCCTCGCGCATGTCGCGGAGGAAGGCCGACTGTGTGACGGTCTCGTAGAACGACCCCTTCCGGGCGTCGTCCACGGCCAGCTGGATGATCGGGCAGGGCTCGACGAATCCTGACGGCCCCACATGGTGGGTGATCCCGGCCGCCATGGGGCAGAGGGCCTGCCCCTCGCCGTCGTAGTAGGCATCGACGATCGCGATCGGCTTCGATGCCCGCC
>CANGIH010000283.1 GCA_947453875.1 Planctomycetaceae bacterium
GGAGTTTTTCAGGCTCGGTCGTACAGAGGACGAACTTCACATGCCCCGGCGGCGCCTCGAGCGTCTTGAGCACGGCGTTGAAGGCCTCGCGTGTGAGCATGTGGACTTCGTCGATGATGTAGATCTTGAACCGGCCCCGTGCCGGGCGAACGGCGACGTTCTGCCGGAGGCTGCGGATCTCGTCGATACCGCGGTTGCTGGCGGCGTCGATCTCGACGACGTCGACATCCTGACCTGCGGCGATCGCCGCACAGGTATCGCACTGGTTGCAGGGCTCGGCTGCCGGGCCCGAGACACATTCGAGCGCCTTGGCGAAGATCCGCGCGGCGCTCGTCTTGCCGACCCCTCGTGCGCCGGTGAAGAGGTAGGCATGGCCGACACGCCCCGATTCGATCGCCCCGGAAAGGCCGCGGGCGACATGCTCCTGGCCGACGAGTTCGTCGAATCGCTGCGGACGGTAACGCCGGGCGACGACCCGGTAGCCACCGCCTTCCGCCGCAATGCCGCCGGGAGTCGTGCCCACACCGCCACGGCGAGAAGCGGAGCCGTCGGCGGTGGAATCGGGATCAGATGGTGCGGCCATGGGATCGGACGCCGATGAGAGGCCCTCCGCACAAAGGGACGACTGCTTATGGCTGCTGCGGTTAGGCCCTGACCAGGTTCACAGGCCCCCATCGCAGGGGCCTCTCATCGGAGTCCGCTCCGTCGAACTCATTGTGGCGTCGCGCCCCCGACTGGTCAAAGCGGGTCGATTTCCCGGCCCACCTGCGTGGGCATCCGCCGTCCGACACGGCGCCACCGCTTCAGACCGGCGAGGCCGACGGCGACGGCCATCAATCCCCATGTCGATGGCTCCGGCACCGCAACGAACGACGACCCGCCAAGGTCGCGGAAGCCGTTGGTGCCGCTGAGTTGCGTCTGGAATCCGAAGATCGAGGTCAGATTTCCGTTGGAAACATCCATCGTGTACCACTGGCCGCCAGCATAATTCGTGGCATAGAGCGTGGCGTAGTCGCTGCTGAAGGCGATCTGAAGGCTCGGATTGCCCGTCCCGTTGCTTTTGATCACGGTGGCCGTTCCGGCATCTCAAGCATCGGGCGTGGCCGGCCCTGATTCGCGGAATCGGCCCGCCGCGGCCCCCTGAATCCGGTGCCCCACCCCCGCTGGCACCGCCGATGCGATTGCCCAAAAGGCCGGACGAGCTCGGCTATACTCCGCCCCCATGGCAAGTCCGATGATGCAGCAATTTGAAGCAGCGAAGGCCCGCTGCCCCGGCGCGCTTGTCCTCTTCCGCATGGGGGATTTCTACGAGCTCTTCGGTGACGACGCCCGCGAAGCCGCGACACTCCTCGACCTCACGCTCACCAGCCGTGACAAGGGGCCCGATGCGATGCCGATGGCAGGGTTTCCCCACCATCAGCTCGACCCGCAGCTGGTCAAGCTGGTCGCCGCCGGCCGCCGCGTCGCCATCTGTGAACAGATCGACGACCCGAAGACGACCAAGGGCCTTCTGCGCCGCGAGGTGACGCGGATCGTCACCCCCGGCATCGCCGCCGACGAATCCCTCCTTGACCCTGCCCGCCGCAACTGGCTCCTCGCTCTCCTCCCCGGCCCCGGCCCGCGCGTGACGTCCGCCCCCGGCGAACATGCCGCGGAGCCCGCCGCGGCCACACTCCCTGTGGGGCTTGCCTGGATCGATGTCGCCGCCGGCACGTTCGAGGCTGCCGTCGTTCCCGCCGAGGATATCGCCGATCTCGTCCTCCGTCTGGAACCGGCTGAGTGCCTCTGCGCCGAGAAGGACCGGGCGACGATCGCGGAGCTGCTCCGCCCCACCGGCAGATCTGCCTCCATCACCGCCCGCCCCGATTGGTGGTTCGAAGAGACGACTGCCCGCACCGCGGTCGATCGCGCCGTCGGCGGAGCCCGCCTCGAAGGACTCGGCTTCGACCTCCCCGGGGATCTCCCCGGAATCGGTGCTGCCGGGGGAATCGTTCACTACCTCGACGAAAACGAACCGACCGCCATCGCCCGGATAACCACCCTCGCCGCCTGGCGACGGGGCGAGCGGATGGAGATCGACGAAGCCTCCAGGCGCAGCCTCGAGTTGGTTCGCACCACGAGCGGCGGAGGCAACCGTCGCAGCGGCTCGCTCGCCGGTGTCCTCGACCGCACTCGCTCGCCGATGGGAGCCCGTCTTCTGGCCGAATGGATCTCCGCGCCGCTCGTGCAGAAGCAGGCGATCGACGAGCGTCTCGACGCCACCGCGACACTCGTCGCCAATCCTCCCCTCGCCGACCGGCTTGGGAGCCTGCTGACAGGCATCGGCGACATCGAGCGACTCATCGGCCGCGTCATGTCGGGCCGGGCCGGCCCCCGCGATCTCGAACGGATCGGCCGGGCCACCGCCATCCTTCCCGATGTGATCACGACCCTCCAGGCGACCCCGGGCCTTCTTGGCGAACTGGCCGCCGGCCTCGACCCGCTCGACGACGTCTCGACACGGATCGTTGCGACCCTCCGCGAGGGTTGTCCGGTGTTCGCCCGCGACGGCGGTTTCGTCCGCCCGGGCTGCGACCCGAAGCTCGACGAACTCGCCGAGATGGCCAGCGGAGGCAAGGCCTGGATCACCCGCTACCAGGCCGACGAGATCGCCCGCACCGGCATCCCATCGCTGAAGGTCGGCTTCAATCGTGTCTTCGGGTTCTTTCTCGAAGTGGGGCGCAACCACTCCGCCAGGGTGCCGGCCGAATACATCCGTAAGCAGACGGTGAAAAATGCCGAGCGCTACACCACTCCCGAACTCGACGAGCGTCAGCGGCAGGTGCTCGGCGCCGAGGACGAAGCCCTCCGCCGCGAACTCGAACTCCTCGAGGAGCTTCGCGTCTTCGTCGCCGCCAGCCGCCAGCGACTCGACCGGGCAGCAAACATCCTCGCCCGGATCGACGTGCTCGTCAGCCTCGCCGAGGTGGCGCGCGTGCGTGGTTGGGTGCGTCCAGAGATCACGACCGACGGCATCCTGCGGATCGAGTCGGGCCGCCATCCGGTTCTCGAAGAGCTCCTCCCCGCCGGCACGCTCGTCGCCAATGACCTGACCCTCGCCGCCCGGCTCCCGGACGGCGATCCCGCGCCCGGGACGGCCGGTTTCCCCTCGATGCTTCTCGTCACCGGCCCCAACATGGGCGGCAAGAGCACCTTCATCCGTCAGGCGGCGCTGCTGGCGGTGATGGCCCAGGCCGGGAGCTTCGTGCCGGCCCGCCGGGCGCGGATCGGCGTGGTTGACAGGCTCTTCGCCCGCATCGGCGCCGGCGACGACCTCGCGACAGGTGCCAGCACGTTCCTCGTCGAGATGGCACAGACGGCGAGAATTCTCAACCGGGCCACGCCGCGCAGCCTCGTGATCCTCGACGAGGTCGGCCGCGGCACGAGCACCTTCGATGGCCTGGCGATCGCCCAAGCCGTGGTCGAATGGCTCCACGGCGTCCCCGGCTGCCGGACGCTCTTCGCCACCCACTACCTCCAGCTCGCCGCGATGGACAAGCTCCCGGGCGTGGCCAACGTGCAGGTGCTCGTCAAGCAGCACAACGACCAGCTCGTCTTCCTCCACCAGGTCGCGGCCGGTGCCGCCGACAAGAGCTGGGGGGTTCATGTGGCCCGGCTCGCCGGCGTCCCCGGTGCCGTCGTCGAGCGCGCCCGCGATCTCCTCCTTGCCTTCGAGTCATCGGCCACGCCGCCGGCCGCCAAACCGCGTCGCAAAGGGGAGACGGCGCAGAAATCGCTCTTCGACTGACGGCCCCGTCCCGCGTCTGTCGATCGGTCGCGGTCTCCCTTGACGCTCCCACGCAACTTTTCCGTCGCCAGACAGTTCAAGGGCCGGGGAACGTGGCGGGCAGGGTGTCCGCCGGCGATTCCGCCCCCTAAAAACTTTTCCTTCCCCCTTTCTCCCCGTCGCTCCAGAGGATTCCTCATGCCCCGCACGCTTCTTGCCGCCGCCGCCTGCCTGGCGGTCATACTCCTCGCCACCGACGTCTCTGCCCAGCCCCCCGGTGGCCGCGGTCGCGGCATGGGAATGGGAGGCATGATGTCGCAGGCCTCGCTCCTCCGCCAGGAAGTCGTGCAGGCCGAGCTCGGCCTCTCGAGCGACCAGAAAACGAAAGTCAGTGCCGAACTCCCCGAACGGGCGCCCGGCGGTGATGGTAGTGGGGGCAATCCCCGCGACATGACC
>CANGIH010000284.1 GCA_947453875.1 Planctomycetaceae bacterium
AAAGTTGGGGTTGAAGTCGGTCGTCGCGAATTCGGTGAGCACCCGGCTGACACCGTTCTTGAGCGGGGTGAGCGAGACGGCCTGCCACTGCGGAGCCGCCTTGGCATCGAGGAACGCCGGGCCACCGCTCCCTTCGTTGAGGAGGGCGTTTTGCGGAACGACGAGCTTGGCCGCCCATTCCCCGCCAGCGAGTCGCAGACTGACGACTTTGGCTGGAAATGTCTCCGGCGCGGGGAGACGGACGATCCCGGGCAGCTTCGAGGAGAGGCTGTGGGTGTGATAGCCCTGCGGCAGAATCCCGGCGACGAGCGAATCCCCTTCCAGGCTTACGCGGACGGTCCCGCTGGCGACATGCCCGTGGGCCATTCCCTCCCCTTCTGCGACCCACCCCGCGGGCAGCCCCGGCTGGGTGAGGTCAACGAGAGTGGTGAATCGGGCATTGGCCTCGAGCCGCATGGCGCGGGTGGCCTGCCACTCCGCGGCAGCCGTCTTCCAGGCCTCAGGAACGCTCACGCTGGCGTCGGCCCCTGGTTGGGCGGCGGCCTCGAGCAGCTTGGCCAAGGGATGGTTGACGTCGTCGATCGACGCGGCCTTGGCCCCCTCAGGATCGGCCCGGAGACGCTCCCGGAGAGTGCCGCCGGAGAACGCCTGCGTCTCGCGGCTCCAGGCAGCGGCGAGGCTCGCCTGGATCTCCCTACGCAGACGCGCAAGCTCGGCGATCGCCGCGGCGTTGGCGCCGGGAAGGGCGATGTCGCGTGGCGTCCACCGCGGCGTCATGAACATCCCGGCGAGCGCGTAGTAGTCTTTCTGCGAGATCGCGTCGAGCTTGTGGTCGTGGCAGCGGGCGCAGCCCACCGTCATCGCTAGGAAGGTTTTCGAGAAGGCATCGATCTTGTTGTCGATCATCTCCTGGTGGATGCCGTTGAAGTCGAGGCTGCTGCCGTGGCGGTGTTCGCCGAGATGAAAGAACATCGGACCGATCAGGCTCGCGTTGACACCGGCGTGGTGGTCGAGGCGGGGCTCGGCGAGAAGATCGCCAGCGACATGCTCGCGGACGAGCTGATCGAAGCCGATATCGTCGTTGAAGGCCCGCACGAGGTAGTCGCGGTAGTCCCACGAGCCGCGGGCGGCGATGTCCCATTCGTAACCGTAGGTGTCGGTGTAGCGGACGACATCCATCCAGTGCCGGGCGAAGTGTTCGCCGAAATGGGGGGAGGCGAGGAGGGCGTCGACGACATCCGCCGTGGGGGCCCCGGCGGGTATCGAGGCATGGAACGACGGCGGCAGGCCGGTGAGGAGAAACGACAGCCGACGGCGGAGGATGTCGGGATCGGCCGGGGCGGCCGGTGCGATCCCGGCATCGTCGAGCTTGGCGCGGATGAATCGATCGACCGGATCACGCTGCCAGGCCGGATCGGCCACGATCGCAGGCTCGGTCAGCCGGGGCGGCTGGAGGCTCCACCAAGTGGCCCGTTCCGCGAGTTTTTCTTTCCAGACCTCTTCCGGCGAGACCTCGACCGCCCGGGGATCGGGGGCGCCGCGGCGCACCCAGTCGATGAGATGGGCGAGCTCCTCCGCGGGGATGGCACCCTCAGGGGGCATCTGCAGTTCGGGGTTCGTGTGGCTGATCGCCTCGATGAGGAGCGATGCCTCCGGAGCCCCGGGAACGATCGCTGGTCCCTGATCTCCCCCCCGCACCCAGCCTGTGCGGGAATCGAGGGCCAGCCCCCCCTTGATCTCGTGATCGTGGGAGTGGCAGGCAAAGCAGTGCGTGCGCAGCACCGGGAGAACGGTGTCGGTGAAGAACTCTTCGTCGGTGGCCGGGGCCGTGGGGACCTCTGCCGCGCGGAGGGGAGCACCGGCGACGCTGCCGAGGAGGCAGATCGCGAGCATTGCGGCCGCCCGCATCAGGTGAAAGCCCGGATAGCCTGACCGCATCAATTTCCCCCGGGGGCAGGCACGGCGAGCTTGGCGAAATAGATCGCCGACTTTCCCTCGTGCGTCGCGTAGTAGCTCATCCATACCTCCCCCTCGTGCTCCACCATGCCAGGATAACTGGTGTCGCCGCCGCTTGGCAGCGTGACATCCGCGGGCCACGAGCCGGAGGCGGGATCGAGAAAATCGATCGCGGTGACCGGGCCGGTTGCGCGGTAATCCCTTCCGGCCGCGAGGATCCGGCCGTCGGCAAGGATCAGCAACTCAGGCCCGCCGATCGGCCGGCCGATGCTTCGCCAGGTCCAGTCACGGGAGGGAGGCGCGGCGCTGCCGAACCAGCCCTGGCGATCGCCATTCTCCCGACGCACGAGCGCCAAGGCGGTGCCGTCGGCGCGGAAGCGGAGCGTCGTCTCGTTGGGGCGGCCGGGAATGTCCCATACGGTCACCGGCTGCCAGGCGATGCCGTCGGGGCTTTTGTAGAGCGTCGTCGTCCATTCCCCGGAGTCTTCCGGCGTCCCTTCCGGGGCGCCGGTGCGGTAGGCAACTCCATACGCTATTCCCTCGTGCCAGGTGACGCGCCACAGCCAATCGTTCTCCGCGAGGATTCGCTGCGGCTTCGACCATTCTCGGCCGTCGGCCGAGAAGGCGACTCGCGGCTGACGGCCGAGGAGTGTCGTGCCGCCACGGTAGACGCTTCCACCCGCGACGAGCATCAGCCGGCCGTCGGGAGTGACCGAAACCTTCGGATCGCGGAGATCGATCCCCTCTTCAGCCACGCTCCCCGCCGACTCCCACTCGACGCCATCTGGCGAGGTGAGCACACGGACCTTCCCGTCGCCACCGACATGCCCCTCCGCTTCGCGAAACACACACCACCAGGCATCACGCCAGCGGACGAGATCGGTGAAGGCCGCGTGCGGCGCGGCGTCGTGGATCCGTCGCGACGCGCTGACTGTCACCGCTTCGCTGCCGTGGGGCGCGAGCGCCCGGGCGAGGACATTGTGGGTGATCCGCTGGACACGGGCATCGGGCCCATGGGGGCGTGTCCAGTGCGACCAGGGCAGCGTATGCCCGGGGGGATTGGAAAGCCCCTGGGCCCAGAAGATCGTCGAGGCGTTGAAGACGACATTGCCATGTGGGCCGGGGTAGACCGTCGCCGTCCACTGCTGCGGCTGCTCTCCGCCGACGAGCGCTGTGCCCTGCCCGACAACCTCGAGGCCGGGAATGTCGGCCGGTGGGTTGCCGTGGTATTCCCAGCCGATGAGGCCGGGGATCTTGTCGCCGACTTTCATCCCTGTGCCGGCGAAGATCCAGTGGTCGGGCTTCGTGCAGACGAAATCGCCGCCGCCATTGACCGGCTCGACGTTGCGGGCCCCGATCAGATAACCCTCATCGGGGCCCTTTTCAGGAAACGGGCCATTGACGCGGGCACGCTCGAGGGCCGTCGGCGTGTCGCCGCCATACGGGCCGCCGCGGAACATGATCCGGTGGTCGCGGCCGTCATGGCTTTGGCGAAGTGGCGTCACCCAGCAGACGGAGTTGCCCGAGAGAAAGAGGAGGCTGACCCCCGCGTCACGCATCGTCACCACCGAGTCAAACTGCCGCCGGTCCCAGTATTCATCGTGGCCGACACTGATGAAGGCTTTGCATTTCATTCCCCTTTCCGGCGTGAGCATGTCACTGTTGGACGCATAGCTGACGTCGTAGCCGTGCTGCTCGAGAAAGTAGGCCAGCGGATACTCGAAAGAGAGAAACTCGCCGGCACCGATCGAGAGGGGATCGTTGACGACGCTCGTGTGCTGCGCGTAGCGGCCGTAGGGGCGGTCGAAGCTGACATCGGCCCACGGGCCGCTCGTTCCCTTCGGGTTGGTGTAGACGGAGAAATGGCTCGGCCAGGCGTTGTAGGCGTTCCATGTGTTGTCGGAGCACTGAAGGAGAATGTCGGCTGGTCGGTCGTCCGTAACGATGAAGGTGACGTAGCTCTGCCAGGCAGCTTTCGTGTCGTCGGGGGGGATCAGCGAGAGCCTGCCGAGGTAGACGCCGCTGACCCAGTCGGCGGGAATGACGAGCCCTGTCGAGGCCACCCAGCGGCACTCGTGGAGATCTTTTTCCCCTGGCTCGGGGTCAGGTTGCCTGATGCCGTCGAAGGGGCCGAGCGTGGTCATGAACCGCGCGCCGCGGCCGCCGTAATAGCCCAGCCGAAAGATCTCCATCTGAAAGCGGGCGGGGGGATCGGTGGAGATGAAAAACTCGATCCTTTCGCCAGGCTTCACGCTCTGC
>CANGIH010000285.1 GCA_947453875.1 Planctomycetaceae bacterium
CGGCAAGTACCTCGGCTCCGGCTTCGTCGTCGAAGCCTCCGTCGGCCACATCCGCGACCTGCCGAGCAAGGCCCCCAAGGGATCGAAGCAACCCGTTCCCGGGGTCGATCTCGACCATGACTTCGCCCCCACCTACGAGATCGACGACGGCAAGAAGAAGAAAGTGTCCGAACTCCGCCGGCTGGCCAAGGGTGCCTCCGACATCTGGTTCGCCACCGACTTGGATCGGGAAGGGGAGGCGATCGCCTGGCACCTCACGCAGGTCCTCGATGTCGATCCACTCCGTGCCAAGCGGGTGACGTTCGACGCGATCACGAAAGCCGAGATCCAGCGGGCCTTCAAGGAGCCGCGGGCGATCAACATGCCCCGGGTCGAGGCCCAGCAGGCCCGCCGGATCGTCGACCGGATCGTCGGTTACCAGGTGTCGCCGATCCTCTGGAAGAAGGTGGCCGGCGGGCTCTCCGCCGGGCGCGTGCAGAGCGTTGCCACGAGGATCGTGGTGGAACGGGAGCAGGAGATCCGCGCATTCACTCCGGCGGAGTCGTGGGAGATCACCGCTGGTCTCGCGTTCAACGTCACAGCTGCGCCGGCCCTCCACGAGGCCTGGACCACCTTCCTGGCCCGCCGCGACGAGAAGGGGAAGCCTCCTCTGGTGCGCGAGCGCACCGCGTGGCTGGCCGATCACCAAGCCCTCGAATGTGAGCTGGTCGAGGTGGGAGGCAGGTCGCTTGCCATCAAGGCGGAAAACACGTCGGCCGAGGATCTCTCCGCGGCCGTGGAGACCGCCGCGAAGGCTGCCGGCCTCCTCGATATCAGGCTCGTGCGTGAGGCCGACGCCTCCGCCAAGGGGCGGGGAAAGAACGTCGTCCAGCTTCAGGGCCGCCCCGACCCACAGGCCCGATACACCGTCGATTCGATCGATGTCACCCGGACACGGTCGCGTCCCTATCCCCCCTTCATCACCAGCACCCTGCAGCAGGCCGCAAGTTCCCGGCTCGGGATGTCGACCGACCGCACGATGCGGATTGCCCAGCAGCTCTATGAAGGCATCGACCTTCCCGACGAGGGGCGGGTGGGGCTGATCACCTACATGCGAACCGACTCGACGAACCTCTCCCGCGAGGCGCTCGAGATGGCCCGCCGCTACCTCCAGCAGGTTCACGGGGAGGCCTACGTCCCCGAAAAGCCCCGAACCTATTCCAGCTCCAACGAAAGCGCCCAGGAAGCCCACGAGGCGATCCGACCGACCGACGCCTTCCGCGATCCCGACAGCATCGTTGCCGCCCTCACCGACGAGCAGTACAAGCTCTACCGGCTGATCTGGCAGAGCTTCGTTGCCTGCCAGTCGACCGACGCCGAATGGGATTCAACCAGCGTCCGCATGCGGCGGAGCGACCGCGACACCGGGGCGGTCTTCAAGGCCAATGGCCGCGTGCTGCGGTTCGACGGCTTCTACCGGATCAGCGGCACCCCGAAGGATGACGGCGCCCAGGTGCTTCCCAGTTTCGAGAAGGGGACGCAACTGGCCCCGTTCGACATCGAGCCGCGGCAGAAGTTCCAGGCCCCGCCGCCGCGCTACACCGAGGCGACGCTCGTCAAGAAGATGGAGGAGGAAGGGATCGGTCGCCCCTCCACCTATGCAAGCATCATCAACGTTATCGAGAACCGTGGCTACGTCACCCAGCAGGATCGCCGGTTCCACGCCACGGCGATCGGCGAGGCGGTGACCGGCTTCCTCAAACGCGGGTTCCACGACCAGTTCATCGAGATCGGCTACACCCGGGAGATCGAGCAGGAACTCGACCAGGTGGCTCAAGGGACGAAAAGCTGGACCGACATGCTCCATGAGTTTCATGGCGAACTCGCGCCGAAGCTCGACGAGGCGATGACCCAGGAGCACGAAAAGGCGAAGGCCGATCCCTCCGAATACGCCTGCCCCGAGTGTGGCCGGCGCCTCGAATACCGGCTCGGCGGCAAGGGGGAATTCCTCTCCTGCTCGGGATACAACGAGAAGATCGTCGAGGAGCCGGTGGCCGTGACCGCCTCCAAGGGGAAGAAGAAGCCCGCCAAGAAGGCCAAGCCCAAGACTCGCCCTGCCTGCAGCTTCGCCATGCCGGTCGACCGCCAGCGGCGCCCGCTCCTTCCCGAACAGATCGACCTCCTCTCGCCGGCGGGGGTGCCGATGGTCAAGCGGACCGGACGGTTCGGCGACTTCCTCGTGGAGGACAAGCCGCGGCCGGTGAAGCCGCGTGGGAAGAAGGCCCAGGAGGCGGCCGCGGCCGAGCCCCCTCCCTTCATCCTCAACCTCGATAAGAAGGGCAACATCAAGTTTCCCTCGCCACCGCCGCTGGTGACCGACATCGCCTGCCAGAAGTGCGGGGCGATGATGAACCTCCGTGACGGCAAGCGCGGCCCATGGCTCGGCTGTCAGGCGTTTCCGAAATGCCGCGGCCGTGAGCCCTTCACGAAGCTCCCGGAACCGAGGCAGAAGGAATTGACCAAGGCCCTCGCCCTCCACCTTCAGGGGCGCACCGCCCTCGCCCTCACGCGTCGGGACGGCGTCACTCCGGTGCCCGATGGCACCCCTCTGGCCTCGCTCACGATGGAAGGGGGCGTGGCCACTCTGCAGCCGTTCGCAGGCTGACATCGGTGGCCTGCCCGCCGGAGGCGAGCCCTCGTCCAGAGACGATCCGATCGCTATTCCGGCCGGGAGGCAAGCGTGATGATCTCGCGGGCCACTGCCTCGTTGCCCGCCACCACCATCGGCTCACAGACGAACGGATCGACCACGGCGCCAGTGGTGAGCGACAGGAACACCCCGCCGGCCTCGGTGAGGATCGCCATCGGGGCGGCGATGTCCCACGGGGCCTGTTTCACCTGATCGGGGTTGTTGTCGTGGACCACCGCCGCCACGCCGATCGTCTGATCAAGCAGCCGCATGGCCAGGCCGGAATGAGGGGCCATCGAGGTCACCAGTTTCGCCCCGTCGCGGGTTCGCAGCCGGGTGCGGAGACGGGAGAAGGCCGCGGTCTCGTAGCGGGCGTTGCCATACTGGTTCATGTCGATCCAGGCGTCACCGAGTCGCTGCGCAGGGGGAACTGCCAGACGGACGCCATCCTTGAAGGCCCCGAGTCCGGCGTGGGAGTAGAAAAACTCGCCGGTGAGGGGAAACACCACCACTCCCACCACGGGCCTGCCCGCCTCCTGGAGCGCGACCAAGACCGCCGGGTAGTTCTCCCCGCAGCGGAACAGGAACGCACTCGTCGCATCGAGGGGATCGATGATCCAGGTCCGCGCCGAGCCGGCATCGATCGACGGGCTCGATTCCTCGGAAATGATCGACCCATCGACGGCCGCGTCGGCAAGCACGCCGAGCACCGCCTCCTCGCTGCGTCGGTCCACCTCCGAGACGAGGTCGCCGACCCCCTTTTCCACGATCCGGTGGGGTTCACCGAGCGAAGCCCGGATCGCGTTGGCCCCGGCTGTGGCAGCCTCGAGCGCCACGCGCAGTTCGGATGACAATTCCGCGCCATGGCGGGGCATGGCGAGTGATGGATGCCGGAGGGAACGGGAACCGGCGTCCCCGACGCGGGCGGATGGGTTGTTGGTCATGGTGCTTCCAGGGGCTTCATCCGCTACTCGGCGAACGGATCCTCGTCGAACGTCGATGGCAGTTGATCGAGGGCCATCGCGTACGCCGTGGCGTGGGAACGACAGTGCGAGATGCTCACGAGCACGCAGGCGATCCCGAGCCGCTCCGCCACATCGGCCGCACCGCCGGAGAGCGTCGCCCGGGGGCGGCCACCGGGGGCGTTGACCACTTCAATGTCGCGCCACCCGATGCCCCGCCGCCAGCCGGTGCCGAGGGCCTTGAGGATCGCCTCCTTGGCGGCCCACCGCCCGGCGAAGTGCTGGGTGGCCTGCTTCCGGCTGCGACAGTATTCGATCTCCGTCGGCGTGTAGACGCGGCCGACGAACAACTCCCCATGCCGCTCGATCATCTGGGCGATCCGCAGGCACTCGGTGATGTCGGTGCCGATCCCGAGGACGTTCATGCCCCCCCTCCGCCGGCTTTCTTCTCACCGCCCTTCCCCCCCTTGCCCGCGGCCGTTCCCGTCGTCATGCCGGGCACGCGTGACAACCCGCAGGCCCGCTTGGCCCGCGAGAGGACATCGCCGGCCTTGGCACGGGCCTTCTCC
>CANGIH010000286.1 GCA_947453875.1 Planctomycetaceae bacterium
GTCAAAAGCCTCGAATCCGGGAATCTCGTCGCGCTGGAGGAGCTTCTCGATCCGCATCTCGATCCGCGTCAGTTGCGGCCCCTCGTCAGGGGCGACGAACGTGTAGGCCACCCCTTCGCGTCCCATCCGCCCCGTGCGACCGACACGGTGGACATAGTCATCGCAGAATTCCGGGATGTCGTAATTGATGATGTGCGACAAGGCCGACACGTCGATGCCGCGACCGACCACGTCGGTGGCCACGAGCACCTTCACCAACCCCTCCCGAAACTGCTTCATCACACGGTCGCGGACGTTTTGTGCCAAATCGCCGTGGATACAGGCCACCTCGGCCTCACTGCCGTCGCGTGAACGACGGCGGGACAGCCTCTCGAAAACCTTGTCGGTGCCACGCTTCGTGCGGCAGAAGACGATCACCTGCCGGGGCTGCTCCCGATCAAGGAGCCGCTCGAGCAGATCAAACTTCCTCGTCGGATCGACCGTGAAATAAAACTGCTCGATCGTCTCGACGGCGATCTCGCGAGTCGAGAAATCGAGGATCTCCGGGTCGCGCATGTAGCGGGTTGCGAGCTTCGCCACCGGCGGCGGCACCGTGGCGGAGAGAAGGAGGGTCTGCCGGCTCTCGGGGCAACGGCGGAGGATCTTCTCGATGTCGGGCCGAAACCCGATGTCGAGCATCCGGTCAGCCTCGTCGAGGGTGACGATCTCAAGGCCGGAGAACTGGATCGTGCCCCGGCTCATGTGGTCGAGAACCCGTCCGGGGGTACCGACGACCACCGCAGGGTTTTTGGCGAGCTTGTCGATCTGCCCGCGGATCGGCTTGCCGCCATAGACCGCGACGCAGTGGACCTTCGAGCCATGGGCGAGTTTCTCGAATTCATCCTTTACTTGGACCGCGAGTTCGCGAGTGGGGACAAGCACAAGCGCCCTCGGACCGACACCGCCCCGCTGGGATGGCAGCGAGACCCGTTCGAGAATCGGCAGCACGAAGGCACAGGTCTTGCCGGTGCCGGTGCGGGCCTGGCCGAGGACGTCGATGCCCTGGAGCGCGCGGGGGATGAATCCCGCCTGGACCGGCGTAGGGACGGTGTAACCCGCGCGATCAACTGCATCGAGCGTCGCTGGCGCGAGCCCGAGTTTGCGGAAGTCGCCAGCGACTGGCGCGGGCTGGGAGGCGACGGGGTTTTGACCGCCCTCGTTGGCCGCGGCGGGGCTGCCACAACTCTGGGCGGCCCATTCCTCGGGCGACCAGTCCTGGGAACGCCGGTCATCACGGGCCCCGCGGCCGGATTCCAAAGCCACTCGTAGTCCTTCCTGGTTGGATCTTTGGACCGCTCAAGGCGATCCACCCAGCAGCCAAGACGGCACCGGGGAGAGAGTTCATTACTGAAAACTACCACGATCGGCGGGGTCCGGCAAACAAGCCTGCTTTGGCGGGCTGCGACGGCGCCTGAAAATCAGCGATCAAAGAGCTTCTTGATCGCCCACAAGGTGGCAGCCCGCCCGGCGCGGGCGATCGACCTCGTCAGCGGAATGCTCTTCGGGCAGACGGCGACGCAGTTCTGGGCGTTGCCGCACATCTGGATGCCCCCCTGATCAGTCAGGGCCTCGAGCCGCTCGTCTGCGATCATCTTTCCGGTCGGATGGGCATTGAAGAGCATGGCCTGGCTGATCGCGTGGGCACCGACAAAGCCCTTGTCGAAGGCCGCGGTCCGGCGGGCGGCGTACTGCTCGTCGGTCTCCCCTTCGCGTCGCGGCGTCTCGATCCGCGTGAACTGCGGACAGGCCTCCAGACAGCAGCCGCAACTCATGCACTCGGAGAGAGGATAGGCCTCCCCCTGCTCCTCGGGCGAGATTCGTGCCCCCGGCCCATGATCGAAGGAGTCATCCACCGGAACCCAGGCCTTCACCCGCTCGAGCGAGCGGAACAGCCGGCGGCGGTCGACAACGAGATCACGCACGACGGGAAATTTTGACATCGGCCGGAGTTCGATCCCGTCAGGGTGCTCCTCCACGAGCCGGTCGACGAGGGCCGAACAGGCCATCCTGGTGCGGCCGTTGATGAGCATGGTGCAGGAGCCACAGACCTCCTCGAGGCAGTTGCAGTCCCACGCCACCGGTGCCACCTGACGGCCATCCTGCGACCGCGCCCCGGCGGCGATCTTCTGCAGGACGCTGATCACGTTCATGTTGGGCTCCCAGGGCACGTCATGGCGTTCCCAGTAGCTCTCCTCCCCCGGCGCGTCCTGGCGCAACACCCGGACATGAATCGTCCGGGCAGCCGTGGCCGTCTCGTGGTCGGTGTGGTTGCCCACGGAGGGATGATGATTCGTGCCGTTGCCGGCGTGCGTCTTCGTGCTCATGTCGGTACTCCGTGTACGAGTGTGCGATTGGTCGGGGACTGCGCTCAGGCCCGCGCCGTCTCCGCCGCCCTTCCCTGGGCTGCCTGCCGATCGCCAGTCGCGTTCCTCGCGCGTTCCCTTTCCTTCCAGACCTCCTCGATCACGTCTCCTCCGACCAGCCCGTAGAGTCGGGGACGCGGCGGAATGAGCGACGTATCGACATCCTCAAACGTGATCTGCGGGTGTCCGTCCGCCCCGTGACGGGCAATGGTCGACTTGAGCCACTTACGGGTGTTCTCCTCGAATCGATCGCACCACCGCTCGGCTTCGCGCCGCTGCTCCAGCGGTTCGGTGGCCTTGATGTCGGGCATCTCGAAGTCGGGCTTGTAGTGGGCCCCGCGGCATTCGTCCCGGAGCAGCGCCCCTTTGACGATCAGCTTCGCCAAAGGGAACATGTCGCCGAGCGACTTTGTGAACACGACATTCTGGTTGGTCCAGTTGCCGGTGTCCGACAGCGAGCATTGCCGCCATCGCTCCTCGAGCCCGCAGATCTCGTCGTAGGCCGCGGCGAGTTGATCGTTGCGGCGCACCACCGTGGCCACGCGGGTCATCAGGTCGCCGAGTTCCTGGTGGATGCCGTAGGGGTTCTCCCCTCCGCCGCGGCGCTGAATGAGGGCCTCATGGCGCTCCTCTTCCTTCCGCAGCGCGGATGCATAGAGCGATTCCGGAGCCACCGCCCGCTTCGCGCCGGCCGAGGAGAGGACGCCAGCCGCACAGAACAAGCCACTGAAAATGCAGGAAAGGAGCGAATTCGCGCCGAGGCGATTGGCACCATGATACTGGTAATCGCACTCACCAATCGCATAGAGCCCCGGGATGCTCGTCTGCTGGTTCCGCGGCGAACCCTCGACCATGCCGCCGGTGGCGCTCTTTTCGTAGTCGACCCACAAGCCCCCCATCGAGTAGTGGACGGCGGGGAAGATCTTCATCGGGGCGGTGCGTGGATCGACCCCCTGGAATTTCTCGTAGATGTCGAGGATGCCGCCGAGTTTGCGGTCGAGCGTCTCCTTGGGGATGTGCGTGAGGTCGAGGTACACGCACAGCCTGTCCTTCTCCACCGAAAGGCCGTCAGTGGTGCAGATGTCGAAGATTTCCCGCGTGGCGATGTCGCGGGGGACGAGGTTCTTGTACTTGGGGTAGCGTTCCTCGAGGAAGTAGTAGCGATCGGCCTCCGGGATCGTTCGCGGATCGCGGGGATCCTGGGCGATCCGCGGAACCCAGACGCGTCCCCCCTCCCCACGGGCGCTCTCGCTCATCAGCCTCAGCTTGTCGGCACCTGGAATCGCGGTGGGGTGCACCTGGATGAACTCTCCGTTCCCGTAGGCTGCCCCCGCCTGGTAGACGCGGCTGACGGCGCTGCCGGTGCAGACCATCGACATCGTCGACCGGCCGTAGACCAGGCCGCATCCTCCGGTGGCAAGGACAACGGCGTCGGCGGCAAACGAGCGGAACTGCATCGAGACCATGTCCTGGCAGACGGCCCCCCGGCAGCGGCCGGATTCGTCGACCACAGGCGAGAGGAAGTCCCAGAACTCGAACTTGCGGATCTTTCCCTCCACCTCGAACCGGCGGACCTGCTCGTCGAGGGCGTAGAGAAGTTGCTGCCCGGTCGTGGCACCGGCAAATGCCGTCCGTTTGTAGAGCGTGCCGCCGAAGCGACGCTGGTCACGAAAACCTTCCGGCGTCCGGTTGAAAGGGACACCGAGGCGATCCATCAGGTCGATGATCCGCGGGCCCCAGTCGGTCATCTCCTTGACCGGCGGCTGGTGCTGGAGGAA
>CANGIH010000287.1 GCA_947453875.1 Planctomycetaceae bacterium
GCATCGACATTGCTGACCACCGGGATCCGCGGTGCACGGAGCGGGGTGCGAGCCAGGGCGGCGGTGAGTTCGGCAACCGCCGAACGCATCAGGTCGGTATGGAAGGCTCCGGCCACACCGAGCGTCACGCACTTCATCGCGCCGGCGTTCGTCGCCGCCTCACGGAGACGGTCGCAGGCGGCGGCCGACCCGGAAGCGACCACATTGCCGGGGCAGAGGACGTTGGCAACCTCGAGCACATCCCCCTGTCGCGCGGCGACGCACAACTCCGCGACGCGATCACGCTCGAGTCCGAGCACGGCGACCATCGCTCCCGGCCGGGCCTCGGCACACGCCTGCATCGCCCGGCCACGGACATCGACGAGGCGGACGGCGTCGTCGAAGTCGAGGGCGCCTGCGAACACGAGCGCGGTGTACTCGCCAAGCGACAGCCCCGCGGTAACGACGGCGTGATCGACCGGGCTTGCACCATCGCTGGACTTGGCCCGGAGCACTTCCAGAAGCGCGAGGCTCGTGACGAGGATCGCCGGTTGGCTGACCGCGGTGGTGTCGAGCGTGGCCTGCGGACCGGTCCGGCACACGGCGGCGAGGTCGTAGCCGAGCAGATCGCTGGCGCGGTCGAACAACCGTGCCACCTCGCCAGCAGCCCGAGGAGGGATCGTTGCGCCGTCGGCCCCCGCGTCAGACCAGTCGCCGAGCATGCCGACAGACTGGGCGCCCTGTCCAGGAAAGAGGACGGCAACCCGCGGCAAACCGTCCGCACCCGCGGGGGATCCCGCGTCGCCTCCTGCTACCAGGCGTGCCAACGGTCATTCCTCGGTCTTGAGAACCGGCCGGCCCATGTAATGGCCGCACGTACCGCAGATGTGGTGGGTGGGAACCGACTTGCCACAATTCGAGCAGAACGTCAGCTGCCGCGGGGTGAGGAAGTCGTGCGCCCGCCGGGAGCGGGTCTTCTGGTTTGACTGGCGGCGCTTTGGAACGGCCATGGAATCACCTTGAATGCCGGAACGGATCGAGCCCGAAACTGTAGCCGCAGCAGGCCTTCCGGGTCAATCGCCACCTTTGCCAGCCCCGCCTTCGCCGGATGCGATGCTGCCGAGAGGCCACAGGCCCGGAGGGCGCGTACCCGGAAACGGCCCCCCGGCGTCGCCGGACGCGACGCCAGAGACGCCACGAAACCCTTGGCATTTCGTGCCGTCGCCCGAGAGGAACAAGGCCCGGAGGGCTTTTCCTCGATCGATCTAGAAAAGGCGCCCCGGGCCAGGCCCAGGCGAGAGCCCGCTGAGATGTTCCTCACCCCGAGCCGTCAGTCGCCGCCCACGGGGGGTCCGGATCACCAGTTCGCAGCGGAGGAGGAAGGGCTCTACGTCGTCCTCGAGGGTGTCCGGGGCGCTGCTCATGGTGTGGGCGATGGCCTCGATGCCGACCGGCCCTCCGCCGAACACCCGCTGGATGGTCTCCAGATAGCGCCGGTCGAAGCCGTCGAGTCCGAGGATGTCGATCCCCTGCATCTCGAGCGCCGTACGGGCGATGGCAAGATCGAGACTCCCCGCCGCACGGCTCGTGGAGTAGTCGCGGACCCATCTCAGCCGGTTGTTGGCAAGCCGGGGGGTGCCCCGGCTCCGCCTGGCGATCTCGTCGGCGGTGGCGTCATCCATCGGCAGCTCGAGCTTGACCGCCGACCGCCGGATGATCTCGGCCAGATCTTCCGGCGAGTAGTAATCGAGGTGCTCGCGAACCTGAAACCGGTCGCGCATCGGCTTGGAGATCAACCCCGGCCGCGTCGTCGCACCGATCAGGGTGAAGGGGCGCAGCGGCATGTTGATCGTCCTCGCCGCGACCCCCTCGCCGAGGGTGATGTCGATGCGGAAGTCCTCCATCGCCGGATAGAGGAACTCCTCGACCGCGATCGGCAGTCGATGGATCTCGTCGATGAACAGCACCGACCCCTCGGCAGCATTGCTGAGATAGGGGAGGAGATCCTTTGGCGCCGCCAGTGCCGCCCCACTGGCGATCTGGAGGGTGGTGCCGAGTTCCCGCGGAATGCAGGTGGCGAAGGTGGTCTTGCCGAGCCCGGGAGGCCCATCGAGGAGAATATGCCCGAGGACATCCCCCCGCTTGCGGGCCGCATCGACGGCGATCATGAGCCGCTCGTAAACCTCCCGCTGACCGACCATGTCGGCCATCCTGGTCGGGCGCAGGGCACGGTCCTCTGCCGCTGGCGGTTCGTCATCGCCGCGGATGGTCGGCTCGCGGTAGCTGCTCATGCGTCCAGTTCTCCCGAGGAGTCGTCAGCCTACCACGCGGCCGGGCCGGCGTGATCAGCGCGGCTTGTGCATCGCCCGGTAGATGACCTCGAGCGCCTCCTGGACATCTTTGACCTTCTTCTTCTCGCCACGGAGGGCGTCGCACAGCCGCCGGGCGTCGGAGTCGGAGTGGCCGAGCGAACGGAGGACCTCGAAGGTCTCGGCGAGAACATCGCCGGCGGCCGCTTCACCAGGAGCCTCGCGGGCCACCAGGAGGGCGAATTTCGGCATCCGCCGCCGGAGCTTGGCGATCATCCGCTCGGCGGTGGCCGCACCGATCCCGGGCAGGGTCGCAAGCGCCGCGGCGTCCTGCTCCTCGATCGCCCGGGCGATCTCGCCGACCGGCCGGACCATCGCCCGCAATGCCTTGCGGACACCGACACCGTCGACCTCGCAGATCAGGTCGAAGAATTCACGCTCAACCTCCGAGAGAAATCCAACGATCCGCGGAACGAGATTGCCGCGGCCGGGGGTTCCCTCGAGGAATTCGAGCGTGTGGAGCGTGACCACCTGCCCCCCCTTCGTCTGCAGTTCCCGGCGAACCAACTCTGGCACGAGCACCTCGTGAATGACGGGGCCCACGGCCAGTTCGAGTGAACCGATCTCCACCTGCCCGAGGGTGCCGGTGATCCGTTTGATCATGCGTCGCCTCCGATCGTTTCCGGCCCGCCTTCATCCCCGCGCGCCGCGGGACGGCCGCGGGGCGGACGCCGCCGCGGCTGGGTGCCATGCCCGCCTTGGAGAGCGAGCCCCCCCTGACGGATCCGCAGGTGCCAGTCGGCCAGCGCCACCGCCAGGGCATCGGCCGCGTCGGCAGGTTCAGGGCGACTGGTCAGGGCGAGTTCGCGCTGGACGGCCGCCTGCATCTGCTCCTTGCCAGCCTGGCCGCTGCCGGTGAGCAGACTCTTGACCCGGGCCGGAGGATAGTTGTGGACCGTGAGCCCGGCCTGCGCCGCGGCCAGGCAGATCACCCCGCGGGCATGCCCCATAAGGATCGCCGTCCGGGGGAAACGGGCATGCACGAACAGCTGCTCGATCGCCATCACGGCGGGTCGGAGGGTCTCGAGAACCTCGCGGACTCCAGCATGGATCGTGGCCAACCGCGTCTCGAGCGATTCCCCCCGGGAGCGGACGGTGCCTGCCTCGACAAGACGGACGACACCACCGCGGCAGTCGATGACGCCGTAGCCGGTGGTGTTGAGCCCTGGATCAAAACCGACGATCCGCTGCCATGCGGTGGCCGGGACGGCCTCGGTGGGCTGGCTGGCCGGTCCGTTGGAAGTGGCGTGCTGCGGCATTGGGTCAGCCTACCCGTGGGCGTTCGCCCCACCCAAGGCCAGTTCACCGATGGGCACGATGGGGGCACCAGAATGGGTGCGGCCGATCGCGGCGAAAAAAACCGCCGGGAGCACCGTCGAGAAGCGACGGAGAAAAAGAGAAATACACCCCGCTGGGCTCGAACCAGCAACCTTCGGTTCCGTAGACCGATGCTCTATCCAATTGAGCTAGGGGTGCCCGTGCTCTGGCACCTCCACAGGATACCCCATGAATGCCGATCAACCAAGATTGGCATCCGTCGTCCGCTTTCCGCGGCGTTGCGGGCCCTCAGAACCGGCATCCGCCAACGCTCCGGGCGCGGTTCCTGGGGGGAAAAGGAAGCCATCGTCATCGAGCAGGTATCCAGGGCCGAGGGGCCACCACGCCGGTTCGGCCATCCCTGCAGGCCCTTGGCCAGGGGCAGAATCGGCGGACGAAGTCCTCCGGGCGGCGGTGGCGGCGACGACGAGGCACTCTCCATCGATCGCCGGGGTGGGCGGCGCGAGCGCATCGAGCCCCAATCGGGAGCGATGAGCCGCGGCGGGCCA
>CANGIH010000288.1 GCA_947453875.1 Planctomycetaceae bacterium
CCTGCTTGTGGCGAGGGTGGGGGAGCATCGGGCACGGCGGGAGAGCGGCGGCTGACTTGCCGGTGGGCTCCGCTGATTCTCTACTGGCAGCATGCACGGGGCGCATCGACGAGACGACCATGGAGCAGGGGCGATCGAGATCCGCACCCCGGCGCGCTTCCATCTGGGGATGTTCTCCTTCGGTGACCCGTCGATTCGGGCCTTCGGCGGCACCGGGCTGATGCTCGACCGGCCGGGAATCGTCCTGCGGATGCACCCGGCGGAGCGGGTCTCCGGTACGGGGCCGCACGCCGACCGGGCGGTCGCCTTCGCCCGCGAGTGTGCCGCCGCATGGGGGCTCGCGCCGGCTGCCGCCTGTCGGATCGAGGTGGTATCAGCCCCGCGGGCGCATGTCGGACTCGGCAGCGGCACGCAGTTGGCGCTGGCCGTCGCGGCGGGTATCCGGGAACTCGCCGACGCTGCCGATCATGAATCCGATGGAGCAACTCAGCGGGGCGGCCGCGGCTTCGCCGTCGATGAGGTGCTCCGGCTGGCCGAAGGGGTGGGGCGCGGCCGACGAAGCAGCGTCGGGATCCACGGATTCGCCGGCGGAGGGCTGATCGTCGAGGCGGGGCGTCTCGCGGCGGGCAGAACCGGCGTCGAACGCGCCCCGGGAGCGGAGGGATCCCCGTTGATCGCCCGCGCGGCGATGCCGCCGGACTGGCGGGGCCTGCTCCTCATCGAACGGGCCAGCGAGGGGCTCCACGGTGACGCCGAACGGGAAGCCTTTCGTTCGCTGTCCCCCGTCGACCGCGGCCTGACGGCGGAACTGGTCCGGCTGGCGGCGATGGATCTCGTGCCGGCCGCGATCGAGGGTCGGTTCGCCGAGTTCTCTTCCGCGCTCCATGCCTACGGGCGGCTGGCCGGCATCCCCTTCGCGCCGGTGTCGGGACGGCTGCCCTGCCACGCCGGGATCGAACGTCTCATCGAACGCCTCTCCGCCCTCGGCATCCGCGGCGCGGCGCAGAGTTCGTGGGGGCCGGCGGTCCTCGCCTGCTGCGCATCGGAGACGGAGGCGGCGGATCTCCGCGAGACGCTCTCCGCCGAGGGCCTCGACCGCACGCACGACCTCTCCGTGGTGCGTTTCGACAGCGACGGGGCGCGTCTCGAACGGTCCTGATCAATTGGGCCGGGGGACTTCCGGGGAGATCACTCGGCGGGTTCGTCGAAAGGGCCGGCAAGGACCGCTTCCTTCCGCTCGTGCGCCCCCTGCTCGTCGACGTACCATCGGGCCTGGGAGGCAATCTCCTCCGGCACGCGCCAGACCCCCCGGTCCACCCCCTTCGCCGCGACGTTCAGCGTCAGGTAGGGGGGGATCTCGCGGGCGGTCTCACGGACCGGCACGGTCGCGGGATCGGTGCCGGAGAGGATGTCACCGGCAAGCCGCCCCGCCACGAGTCCCACTTCGAGGAAATTGAAGCCGACATCGAAGAGCGTGCCCCGGGCCGGCTTGCCTGGATTCACCGTGAACACCGGGATCCCCGCCTTGGCCGCGGTGCTGATGACCGAATCGATGGCCGAGATGACGGTGGTGTCACCGGGGCAGAAGATCGCCTCGGCGCCGCGCGAGATGGTCGACTGCACCGCCTCGATCACCCCCGAGGAGTTCTCCACCGGCACCTCGAGCAGTTCGATGCCGCGGCGCTTGCAGCTGGCCCGGGCCAGGTCCATGAAGCGGCGCGAATTGCTCTCGGAATTGTTGTGGGCCACGCCCACCAGCTTGAGCCTGGGGTTGAGCCGCTGGGCCACGCCGAAGGTGAAGTCGACGGGGGCGAGGCTGCCGTAGCCGACAAGCCACGGGGGATGGACGAGCGGGTCGGCGCGGTCGGCACCGATCCCGGCGGAGAAGGGGTCGGCGACGGCGGCGAAGACATGCTTGAGCCGGCCGTGGGAATTGGCGGTGGCCACCTGCTGGAGTGACGGAGTGCTCGAGGTGAGGACGAGGTCGTACGGGCCGCCGACGATCTCACGGGCGATGGCGTTCCCCTGGGCCATGTCCCCCACGGCGTTGAAGCGGCGGATCGTGACCGTCTTGCCATCTTCGAAGCCCTTCTCCGCGAGCCCTGCGATCATCCCGGCGACGGCATCGTCGAGAACCGTGGAGCTTGTCTGCTGGAGAATGGCGATCGCCGGTTGCGATCGGGCCGATTTGGCCCGATCGGTGATGAGAAGGAGGGCCGACGCGCCACCGAGGAGAAGGAGGGTGGGGAGACAGCGGCGGAGGATCTGCAGGAGCATTGTGGTCATCGGGCTTCTTGTCGATCGACTTTCTGCCTGGTCAGACGTAGAGATCACGGAGTGTGCGGGCGGCTGCGTCGTCGAGTTGATCGCCGCGGCGGAGGCGATCGAACCGGCTGGCGAGATCCTCCGCCGACAGTCGCCGTTTTGCCGCCCCCTCGACATCGAGGACGATCCGGCCGCGGTGGACCAGCAGCAACCGGTCGCCGAGGCCGGCGGCTTGCTCGAGGGAATGGGTGACCATCAGCGAGGTGAGCTTCTGTTCGCGGACGAGGCGGGCCGTGGCCTGCACGACCCGGTCGGCGGCAGCTGGGTCGAGGGCCGCGGTGTGCTCGTCGAGGAGGAGGACATCGGGGCGGTGCCAGGTGGCCATCACGAGCGAGACGACCTGCCGTTGCCCGCCCGACATCGAGCCGATCGGCTGATCGAGTCGCCTCTCGAGGCCGGGCTGGATGAGGGAGAGCCGCTCGGCAGCTTCGGTGCGGAGCCGGTGCCCCGTGGCCCAGGCGAGTCCGGCGGGGCGGCCGCGACAGGCGGCGACGGCGATGTTCTCGAGCACCGTCAGGCTCGAGGCCGTGCCGGCCCGCGGGTCCTGGAACACCCGCCCCACGAAGCGGGCCCGCCGGTTCTCACTCCAGCGCGTGATGTCGTGGCCGGCGATGCGGATCTGTCCGGAATCGAGCCGAACGGTGCCGGCGACGGAACCGAGCAGCGTGCTCTTCCCCGAACCGTTGGTGCCGATGACCACGACGAACGTGCCGGCAGGCACGGTGAACGTGACGCCATCGACGGCGCGAACCTGTGGCCCGCCCGGGGCGGAGAAGGCGACGGTGGCGTCTTGGACTTCGAGCATGAACGATCCTGGGGCGACTTCCGACAGGTGGCCACGAGGGCTTCCGACAGGAGGCATCAGCGCGCTGAGGAACCCTGGGGACGGCGGGTGATGAGGCGTGGGGCGACGAGGGCGGCAAGCACCACCGCGGCGGTGGCTGCCTTGAGCCAGTCGGGGTGGAGGCCCGCCCGCAGTGCCGAGGCGACGAGAAGGCGGAAGGTGATGCTGCCGGCGACGGTCGCGACGAGGGCCCCGCCGAGGCGCACCTGGCCGACGAGCGCCGCCCCGAGGAACACGCTCGCCATTCCCCAGACCACCATCCCGATCCCCATCTGCACGTCGGCGAAGCCCTGGACCTGGGCCACGAGTGCCCCGGAGAGGGCCGTGAGAGCGTTGGCGATCGCCAGTCCGGCGACGGTCAACAGCCCGGTGTTGCGCCCCAGGGCCCGCGCCATCGTGGGGGTATCGCCGCCGGCCCGCATCGCCGTTCCGAGGCGTGTGCGGAAGAACGCCCAGAGCAGGAGCACCGCTAGGGACACACCGGCGAGCATCGCCGCGAGTCGGGCCGCCTCACCGGCCGCCTCGCCGAATCCGGCGGCGCTCGTTGCCGGGCTGATCATCTCCTCGGCCCGGTCGAGGAGGGTGCGGACTCCCGCCAGCGGGACGTTGCTGCGGCCGAGGACGACGAGATTCACACTCGCCAGTGCCGTCGTCATGAGGATCCCGGAGAGGAGCGGTTCGATCCCCAGTTTCGCGTGGAGCAGGCCGGTGCAGGCTCCGGCAGTCGCCCCCGCGGCCACGCCGCCGAGCGTGGCCAGGAGTGGATCGTGCCCCGAGACGAGGAGCACGGTCGTCGTCACGGCGCCGAGCGTGAACGACCCGTCGGTGGTGATGTCGGGGAAGGAGAAGAGGCGATAGCTGACGAACACACCGAGGGCCACGAACGCGAGCGTGACGCCGAAGGTCCATGTGGAGAGGAGGGTGATCATGCGCCGCCTCCGAGAAGACCGCCGGCCCCGCGGACAACCAGCGGGGCGAACCAGCATCCGCCGCGAACCAGTTCC
>CANGIH010000289.1 GCA_947453875.1 Planctomycetaceae bacterium
CCAGGCCGGAGCCGCGGCCCCGGCAGAAGGGGACCCAGACAAGGTCGATCCGGCGGCACTTGCCGCCCGCGAGCAGCAACTGCTCTCCCAGTACAAGGATCTCGAGAAGACGTTCCTCCGACTTGCCGATCTCCTCGCTCCCAGCGATCCCCGCCGCGCGGCCGTGCTGCGGAGCGTGTTCGAGCAGGCCCGCGATCAGGAGGTGGGGGGGCGTCTGGACACGATCGTCGAGCTCCTCGAAAAGGGGCAACTGCTCAAAGCCGGCACGACGCAGGCCTCGGCCATCGAGCAGCTCCGTGAACTCCTCTCGCTCCTCGAAGCGGGTGACTCCGACCGGCATCTGGCCAACACGAAGGAGGAGGTCAAGCAGTTTCTTGCGCGGGTGTCGAAGCTGATCGCCAAGCAGCGGGATATCGAGGGCTCCACGGAGGCAGGAGTCCGCGAGGCACAACTCGTGGAGCGGCAGGATGCCCTGGCCGATGAGACAACCGATCTCTCGCGCGACCTCGGTGGGTTTGCCAAGCGGATGGAGGTCCGTGATGCGGCCGGAGAACCGGTCGACGAGCCTGGCAAGGCTGGGGCCGCTGGAAAGGATCGGGCCGGCAAGGGCAAGGCGGAGGGGGCTGCTGAGGAGTCCGAGGGGAAGGGGAACGACGGCGAGTCATCCGCGGAGGGGCAGAAGCCCGCGGGCCAGCCGGACGAAAAGGGGGAGGCGGGGGGTGAGAAAGCGCAGCCTGCCGATGGAGCGGAGCAGGGTGCTGCCGGAGAGAAGGGCCCGGGGAAGAAGGGCGCCGGCAAGGAAGGCGCAGGTGATGAGGGGGAGCCGGCTGAATCGAAGCCGGGCGAAGCGGGGGAGCCGGGGGGCTCAACGCAGCCATCGCCGGGGGGCCAGCCCGCCGCAGGGGAAGGAAGCGGTGAACCGGGCGAGGAGGGTGGGGCCCAGTCCCAACCCGATGGGGACGATGAATCATCGCGGGCGCAGCGCACGCAGAAGCGACTCGAGGCCGCTGCCGAGCGGATGCGGAAGGCCGAGGACGAGATCGAGAAAGCCAAGCGGCGAAACGCCCGTCAGGAACAGGAAAAAGCGATTGAGGAGCTGGAGACGGCCCGCGCCGAACTCGAGGAGATTCTCCGCCAGATGCGCGAGCAGGAGGTGGAGCGGTTGCTCGTGCAACTCGAGACCCGTCTGCGTGCGATGCTCCGCGCGGAGAAGGGGGTGCTCGCCGCCGCGGAGAAACTCGCCGCCGAGCCGGCCGGTCAGCGCGATCGGGAGCGGGAGTTGGAAGCGGCCCGTTTGGGACGTGACCAGGCCGCGGTGGGGGCTGATGCGATCAAGGCGCTGACACTCGTCCGCGACGACGGTTCGGCCGTGGCGATTCCGGAGGCCCTCGAGCAGGTCCGTGACGATGCGGCCCAGGCGGCTGCCCGGCTCGGTCGTGGCGATGTCGGCGGCACGACCCGGGGAATCGTGCAGGACATCGTCTCCAATCTCGAGGAGATGGTCGCCGCCCTCGAGAAGGCGCAGCGTGATCAGCAGCAGCGGCAGAAGGGGGGCGCCGCCGGGGGCCGGCCCGCCGAGCCGGGAGAGCAGCCGCTGGTCGACAAACTCTCCGAATTGAAGATGATCCGCTCGTTGCAGATGCGGGTGAACAATCGCACGGGACGGTTTGCGCAGGTGCTCGGCGAAGGGGCTGAACAGGCGGAGGAGCCGGAACTCCTCGACGCCGTCCGGCGGCTCTCCGACCGGCAGCGGAAGATCGAGCGGGCCGCCCACGACATCGTCAGTGGTCTGACGGAGTGAGGCGTGATCGATGGATGGGGACACAGCGATGATCGCACCGACAACATGCCGCCAGTGGCTTGGCCGCTCCGCCCCCCGGTGGCCGGTGGTGATTCTGCCGTGGAGGGTGATGCCCTCGGCCCTTCTGGCGATCGTCCTGGCCGGAACCAGCGGGGCCGTTTTCGCTGACGAGGCCGTTGTGTCGCCTCCGGTGCCGGCGACGGGCGAGGATGGATCGGATCTCGCCCGCCAGCCGACCTGGGCGATCCCCACCCGCGACGAGGTGGAGGCTCGACTGCTCGGCTGGATCGATTCGATCGGCGTGCCCGAGCGCCGGCAGGGGGCGCTCGAGGCATGGCAGAGGCGGGCCGGCGGCGACCTCCTCGATGCGACGATGGCGGCGCTTGCCGAGGCTGACCCTCGCTGCCTGCCGGTACTCGCGATCGTGCCCGCCACGCCCGGCGTGCCGCCGCTCACTGCCGCGGCGCTTCCCCCGTGGATCGACGACCCGGGCACGGCGGCCTTCGAACGGGAGGTGGTCCGCCTGTGGCTGGGGCGTGAACTGGTTCGCCAGGAACGCTACGACGACGGGCTGGCGGTGCTCGAGGGCCTCGATGGAGCCAGCGCCATCGATCCGGCAGCACTTCTTTTCCACACGGCCGCCTGCCAGCACTGGTTGCTCCGAGCCGACGATGCGGTGCTCACGCTCGATCGACTGCTCGAGCGTGCGGACACGATCCCCGTTCGCTACGAACGTGTCGCTCGCCTCCTCCGCGCCGACATGGCGGCGCTCGAAGACGAATCGCTCGATCACATCGCCCGACGGATGCGCGACATCACGAGGCGGCTGGGACTGGGCCGGGCCGGGCCGGGCACGCGGAAAGTGCAGGATGGGGTCATCGAATCGCTCGACAAGCTGATCGCCGCGATCGAGGAACAACAGAATCAGCAGTCTGGCGGGGGCGGCTCCCCCGGATCGGGCAACTCCGGGAACGGCAAGCCGATGGACGATAGTCGGGTGGCCGGCGGGCAGGGGCCGGGGGAAGTGACACGCCGTGATCTCGGTGATGGCGAAGGCTGGGGGAACCTTCCTCCGCACGAACGCGAGCAGGCCCTCCAGCAGATCGGACGGGAGTTTCCCGCTCATTACCGCGAGGCGATCGAACAGTATTTCAAACGGCTCGCCACCGGCGAGCCCTCCCCCTGATCTCCTCCGGTCGATCCCGCTCCATTCTCCAGAGGCCGTCATGCGAGCATTGTCCGATCAGTCACGTTCCGCGCCGCCGGCACCTCCTGCCGGCCCCTCCTGGGCCGAGGGATGGCCGTGGTGCCTCGTTGTCGGCGGAACGCTCTGGTGCGGGTTCGTGGCTGGCGCGGCGATCGGCGTCGCCGCCGATGCCCCCGGGATCCGCGTGGAGCGATCCGACGGCGCCGTCGTCAACGGGGCGTTGGTCCGCCTGGATGGCGATGGGCTTTGCCTCTGGGCCGAAGGTGCCGAGAGCGTCATCCCCGCCGCCGAGATTCGGGTCATCGAGCGGCATCCCCTCCCGGCGCCCGGAGCAGGGGCGGTGCGATTGATCCTCGTCGATGGGAGCTGGATCGACGGCGATGATCTCGCGTGGGATGGGGGGGCGGTCGTCCTGTCTCGACCCGACGGCCGTGTCGAATTGCCTGTCGACAAGCTCCGTAGCGCCGCCTGGGTGAAGCCGGGCGCGGGGGCGACCGGGGCTGCGGGCGTGGCCTGGCTCAGCGCCCTTCCGGAGACGGTGGAGAGTGACCTGCTCGTTGTCGCCTCGGGAGAGGGGCAGGAGTTCGTCGAGTGTGCGATCAAGGGGGTGAACGCCGACACGGTGACCGTCGTCCTCGACGAGGAGACGATCCCGGTCAAGCGCTCGAAGGTGATCGGCATCCATTGGCTACGGCCGGAAGCGAAGGGACCGGGGGTGGGGATGGTGGCCGTCGATCTTGTCGGGGGGGCGGTCCGGGCGAAGCGGGTGGAGTGGACGCCCGATCGGCTCCTTCTCGACGGCGATGTTCGCATCCCAGAAGGGGCCACGGTGCGACTCGACTGGGCCGCCGGTCGGACGGTCTCCCTTGCGGCGCTTGTGCCGGAGAAACTCGAGGTCGAGCCCTGGTTTGGTGCACTCGGCAAGGTGCCTGGATTGGAGGGCTATTTCGCGCCGCGGGGTATTGCTGCCGGCGACGGTTTTTCCCGTCCCGGCCTCGTCATGCGTCCGCGGACGGTGGCTGTCTGGCGGCTGCCAGCCGATTCCCGCCGACTGCGGACGACGATCGCCCCGGCGGCTGGTCCACGGGCCGCGGGAACCAACCGAGTGAGCGTGGCGGTCGACGACAGGGAAGTGTTCCGCGGCGAGATCGACG
>CANGIH010000290.1 GCA_947453875.1 Planctomycetaceae bacterium
GGCAGCCGTACGGAATGTGCTGCATCTCCGCCTGCCGCTCTCGTCACCACCGCTGGACAAGCCAGCCAGAGGGCCGCAAATCGCTGGTTTCCCCATCTCGAGCAGCCCTGCGGCAGCCGCGTGGCGGCCGCCCGATCGCTCTCCCACCCCGGACGGGCTCGCCTCGACTGACTTCCGCCTGAGCAGCCGCCTGCCCTGATCGGCGGCAACGACGAGCGGTCGGGCAGGGCGATCGGCTCCCCCGGAGCGACCGACTAGAATGACGATTGTCCCTTCGCAACCATCCCTTCCCCCCCAAAGGAGAGAGGCTCGTGAATCGCTTTGCCAGGTCGACCCACATGCTCCTGCTGGCTGCCGCGGTCCCCTGCCTCGCCCCCGCCATGACCTCGCCCGCTGCCGAATCCAATCCGCTGGTGACCCCCTGGACCGGCCCGTATGGAGGGGTTCCCCCGTTTGACCGGGTGCGCGTGGAGGATCTCGGGCCCGGCGTCGGCATGGCGATCGAGCGGCGGCTGGAAGCGGTGGAGAAGACGGCCGCCGATCCCTCCGCTGCCAGCTTCGAGAACACGCTCCTGCCGCTCGAACGGCAGGCCCGGCAATTCGAGCAGTCGCTCAATGTCTACGAGATTTGGGGTGCCTGCCTGTCCGACGACGCCGTGCAGAAGGTGGAACGGGAGATGGCACCGCAGCTTGCGGCAATGGCCGACCGCATCTTTCAGAATCGCAGACTGTTCGACCGGATCAAGACGGTCTACGACGCGCGGAAGACTTCGGGGCTTTCGCCGGAACAGCAGCGCCTCGTCTGGCTCGTGTACACCGATTTCGTCCGTGGTGGTGCGGCCCTCGATGACGCGGCGAAGAAGGAGTTGGCGGCGATCAACCAGGAGCTCGCCTCGCTCTCGACGAAATTCTCCCAGAACGTCCTCAAGGATGAAAACGACGGACTCGTGATCATCGACGATGCCGCCGGGCTTGCCGGGCTCCCCGAGGCGCAGGTGTCGGCCGCCGCCGCGGCCGCCGAAGCCCGTGGCCACAAAGGAAAGTGGGCGATCCTGAACACCCGTTCGAGCGTCGAGCCGTTCCTCACGTATGCCGATGATCGCGAATGGCGCCGCCAGGTGTTTGAGATGTTCGTCAGCCGCGGCGATGGCGGCGGCGCCACCGACAACAACACCACGATCCGCCAGATCCTCGAACTCCGCGCCCGCCGTGCCCGCCTCCTCGGCCATGCCACGCACGCCCACTGGCGCCTGGAAAACTCGATGGCCAAGACCCCGGAGCGGGCCATGGAGCTGATGGAAGAAGTGTGGGGGCCGGCCGTCGCCGAAGTGAAGCAGGAAGTGGCCGACATGCAGGCAATTGCTGACGCCGAGGGGGCAAAGATCAAGATCGAGCCCTGGGACTACCGCTACTACGCTGAGAAGGTGCGGAAGAAGCTCTACGACCTCGACGAATCGGAGATTGTTCCCTACCTCCAAGTCGACAAGCTCCGCGAGGGGATGTTCCACACCGCGGCACAACTCTTCGATCTCCACTTCACGCCGGTCTCGGAAGGGAGCGTGCCCGTCTTCCACGCCGATGTAAAGGTGTGGGAGGTGAAGGATGGCGCGGGCAAGCACGTGGGACTGTGGTATTTCGATCCCTACGCCCGACGCGGGAAGCGGTCGGGGGCGTGGATGAACGCCTATCGCAACCAGGAACGCTTCGACGGCGAGACGACGACGATCGTCTCCAACAATTCCAACTTCGTGAAGGGATCGCCGGGCAAGCCTGTCACCATCTCCTGGGAAGACGCGACGACGCTCTTCCACGAGTTTGGCCATGCCCTTCACGGGCTCTGCTCGAACGTCAGCTATCCCTCCCTCTCCGGTACGAACGTGGCCCGCGACTATGTCGAGTTTCCCTCGCAGATCCTTGAGCACTGGCTCCCCACCCCCGAGATCCTCTCGCAATACGCCCTCCACGTGGAGACAGGCAAGCCGATCCCCGAAGCGCTCGTGGCGAAGATCAAGAAAGCGGAGACCTTCAACCGCGGCTTCAAGACGGTCGAGTTTCTTTCCAGTGCGCTGGTCGACATGAAGCTCCATCTCTCCACGCCGACGGCTGACCCCGACGCCTTCGAACGCGACACGCTCGCGGCCCTCGGTATGCCGCGGGAGATCGTCATGCGCCACCGCACCCCCCACTTTAACCACGTCTTCTCGGGCGACGGCTATTCGGCTGCCTACTACAGCTATCTGTGGAGCGACGCCCTCACCGCCGACGCCTGGGAAGCCTTCGTCGAGGCGCAGGGCCCGTGGGATCCGGCCGTGGCCAAGCGGCTGAAAGACCACGTCTTCTCGGTCGGCAATACGATCGACCCGGCCGACGGCTACCGGGCCTTCCGCGGCAAGGATCCGGGCACCGGGGCCCTGATGCGGAAGCGTGGCTTCGAAGCCGCGGCGGAGTGACGGATGGCCCGAGGTCGCATCCTCAGCTGACCACCGGCGCCGGCGACTCGATCGCCCGGCGGAGGTCGTCGAGGAACCGGGCGGCCGGGCCGCCGTCGACGCGGCAGTGGTCGAAGGTCAGCGAGAGCGTCATCAGGTCGCGGATCGCGATCGATTCGGCGCCAATCGTATCGGCGACGACGACCGACTCGCGGCGAATCGCCCCCACGCCGAGAATCGCCGTCTGCGGGCCGTTGATGATCGGTGTGAACTCATCGATCCGAAAGCCGCCGAGATTCGTGATCGTGAACACGCCCCCCTCCATCGCCGCCGCCGGGAGCTTTTGAGCGCGGGCTTTTTCAATCAGCTCGCGTGACTCAGCCGTGATCTCCGCAAGCGAACGCCTGCCAACGTCGCGAACGACCGGCACAAGCAGCCCCCCCTCGGTGTCGACGGCGATCCCGATGTGGAGGCTGTCCGCGTCGGGATAGACAATTGCACCTGAAAGATCCCAGCAGCCAGCCAGGCTCGGATGTCGCAGGAGCACGTCGGCAACGATCTTGGCGAGGAGATCGGTGTAGGCAGGCACCGGCAGCGTGCCGGAAAACTTCAGCCGACTGCGAAGCGCGGCAAGGGCTGTGACGTCGGCCCGGGTGTGGAGCGTGACCGGGGCGTTTTCAGCTTGGCTCGCGAGCATCCGCTCCGCGATCGTGCGGCGGCGCTTCGGCAGGCCAGCCAGGCGCGACGGCGCCTTGCCAGCAGCCCCGGCTGCTGCAGGCCGGGCAGCCGCGCCGAGGACATCGGCCTCACGGACCCGTCCCCCCCGGCCGCTGCCGGGGAGGAGCGCCCAGTCGACGCCGATGCGGGCTGCCGTCGCCCGGGCCCGCGGCGTCGAAACCCTGCGGCTTTCGGCGGCACCCCCCGTCGCGGCCCCGACCCGTGCCACAGCCACATCAAAAACGTCGTCGGCCAAGATCCGTCCAGCGGGGCCGGAGCCGGCGACCGTCGCCACATCGACCCCCAATTCCCGCGCCAGGCGGCGGAACGTTGGCGAGGTCGGGCCGCCGACCGGGCCGGTCGGACGGGGGGCCGATGGCGTGAGTGGCGACGATTTGGTCTGGGCTGCGTGCGCCGCAGCGGGATGGCTTGGCACTGCGGCCGGTGCCGCCGCGGGACCCTGCGGCACTTCGGGTGCGTAGGCAGGCGGCGTTTCGCCGTCGGCGAGGAGCCAACCGATGAGCGTGCCGACCTTCACCACCGCCCCTTCCCCCGGGGCTCCGGCCGGCACATGAAGAATACCGCCGTCGATCGACTCCACCGGCTCGACCGACTTCTCTCCTTCGAGCTCGAAGAGGGGCTCACTCGGCTTCACCCGGTCGCCAGGCGCTTTCAACCAGCGCACGAACGTCCCTTCCTCCATCGACCAACCGAGGCGTGGGATGCGGATGTCGTGGGCCATGTTTTTTTGCGTTTCTACTCCGCCACGAGCGTTCGGATCGCGGCGAGGCAATCGTCGGCATTCGGCACGACGACCGCTTCGAGCGCCGGGGCGTAGGGGGTTGGCACGAAGGCTCCGGTGAGCCGGCGAACCGGGGCATCGAGAAAATCAAACCCCTCATCGGCAACGCACGCCGCGACCTCGGCGGAGAAGCCGCACGACGCCGGCGGCTCATCGACGACAAGGAGCCGACCGGTGCGCTCCACCGAGGCGAGGATCGTCGCC
>CANGIH010000291.1 GCA_947453875.1 Planctomycetaceae bacterium
ATGTCCGGAGGAAGATCCGCTATCGGAGTGGTGATGGCGGCGGGGGGGACTTCGTGCCCGCGTGGCTCCTCATACCACCGGTCGCTGCCGGCGGCAGGCTTCCGGCCATGCTCTGCCTCCACCAGACCAACGCCGTCGGCAAGGACGAGCCGGCAGGGCTTGGGGGCCTTCCCGATCTCCACTACGCCCATGAACTCGCCGCTCGGGGATACGCCTGCCTGGTGCCCGATTATCCCTGGTTCGGGGAATACCGCTGGGTCGATTCGCTCGAAGGCAGCGGCTATGCCAGCGGGAGCATGAAGGCGGTGTGGAACAACGTCCGGGGCGTCGATCTGCTCGAGTCGCTCGCGGAGGTCGATCCGACACGGATGGGCGTCATCGGTCACTCTCTCGGCGGCCATAATGCGATCTTCACGGCCGCGTTCGATTCCCGCCTCCGCGCCGTCGTCTCGAGTTGTGGTTTCACGCCCTTTCCAGACTACTACGGCGGTGATCTTGCCGGGTGGACAAGCCGCACCTACATGCCACGGATCCGCGCGGTGTATGGCGGGGATCCCGCCCGGGTGCCGTTCGATTTCCCTGAGGTGATCGCCTCCCTGGCCCCACGCGGATTGTTTGCGAACGCACCCGTCGCCGACGACAATTTCGCCGTCGGCGGCGTCCGGCGGGCGGTGGCAGAGGCCACGCCGATTTACGCGCTCTTCGGTGCGGGGGAACGGCTGGTGCTTGTCACCCCCGAGGCCGGTCACACCTTCCCGCCTGCGCAGCGAGAGGAAGCCTACGCCTGGCTCGACCGTACGCTCGAGCCGGAATTGACGGACGAATGAACAGCCCCGCCAGGCCGGTGCGGATCGTCACTCGTAGGAGAAGACCCCCATCGAAGCGGCATAGGTCCGCTGGGCCTGCTTGAGCGACGCAAGCGACTCCGCTTCGGCCTTGTTCATTTGCGCGACGATTTCCCCCAACTTTTTCGGCCGTTCGGCCAATGGCACCGACATGGTGGTGAGGATTTCGACGATCCTCGGTCCGAATTCGTCGAGGATCCGCTCACGCTTGTCGAGATGGCCCCGGTAGGTCGAGACGAGCGATTCGGCCTCGGGGGATTTGGGAACGATCCATTCATCGATCCCCTTCCGCAGGGGATCGAAGACCCCCTTCAGCTTCTCCAGGCCCTTGATCACGTCGTCCTTCGAGGCCTTTTCCTCGAGGCGCGAGGTGATGACGTCGCCGAACTGCTTCGAGGCGACGGCGAGGCGACGATTCGACTTGGCGATCGATTCGAGGAGCCGGCGGGCCTCACCGCGCCGCGGCGAGGCGCAGCCGGTCGACAGGGTGATCGAACCTCCGGCCGACAGGGCAGCCAGGAACGAGGCGAGCGACTGGGCGAGCAGGGTCCTGCGGTTGGCGATGCCATCGCGGTGATGGGAGGCAAGCGACGGAGCGGGTGAACGGTGCATAGCTGAAAAATGGCGGGAACGAGCGATGTTGGCAACGATGGTGCGAATCTTGAATGCCTTGACGATACCGCCGCGGGAGGTTTTTTTCATCACCCGGCTTGTGGGTCATGCCGTCGGCCGGCGGCCGAGCCGATCGGCGATGACGGCCTCGTCGAGGCCGGCCACCTCGAATGACTTCAGCGGAGTGGTCGCCCCGGAAAGCAGCGTCACCGCGGCGGGCTCCACGTCGAGGGCCTCGGCGATGAGGCTCGCCACAGCCGCATTGGCCCGTCCCTTCTCAGGGGGCTGGCGGACGCGGATTTTCAGCCGGTCGCCAAGCCAGCCTGACACCCCCTCCCGGGATGCGCCTGGCACCACCTTGACCTCGAGGCGTCCCATGCAGGCCTCCGATCGCCGTTCCCCCCCGGGAATGATCCGCCGGGGGGGAAGGTCGAGGACTCGGTTTCCAGGGAGTCGGTTCAGAGATAGGTGTTGACGAGGTTCTCGAAGAGTTCCTGGCGGCCGCTCGTGCAGGCCGCCGAATCTCCCTTGGCGAGCATCTCCTTCTCGAGCGACTCGAAGCTCTCGCTCCCAGACTCGATCCGCCGTCCCAGGTCGGTCGACCAACTCGCGTACCGCTCGTCGACGAGCTTCTGCAGAGCGCCGTCGGCCCGCATCGCGGCGGCGATCTTCAAGCCCCTGGCAAAGGCATCCATGCCCCCGACGTGGGCGTGGAACAGATCGACCGGCTCGAAGCTCTCACGTCGCACCTTGGCGTCGAAGTTGACGCCACCGGGGGCGAGGCCGCCGTACTTGAGGATCGAGTGCATGATCTTCGTGGTCAGGTAGACGTCGGTGGGGAACTGGTCGGTATCCCAGCCGACGAGGGTGTCGCCGGTGTTGGCGTCGATCGAACCGAGGAAACCCTGCATGCCGGCGTACTCGAGCTCGTGCTGCATCTCGTGACCGGCAAGCGTGGCGTGATTGGTCTCGATGTTCATCTTGACGTGCTTCTCCAGGCCGTAGGCACGGAGGAAGTTGATGCACGTGGCGCAGTCGTAGTCGTACTGATGCTTGGTGGGCTCGCGCGGCTTGGGCTCGAAGTAGAACTGCCCCGTGAACCCGATCTTGCGTGCATGGTCTACGGCCATGTGCATGAAACTGGCGAGGTGGTCCACCTCCCGTTTCATGTCGGTGTTCCACAGGCACTGATAGCCCTCCCGGCCGCCCCAGAAGGTGTAACCCGCCCCGCCGAGGGCGTGGGTGGTCTCGAGGGCCTTCTTCACCTGCGCGGCGGCGAAGGCGAAGACCTCGGCGTTGCAGCTGGTGGCCGCGCCGTGGACATAGCGGGGGTGGGAAAAGAGGTTGGCGGTTCCCCAGAGAAGCTTGATCCCGGTCCGTTGCTGCTGGGCGTGCAGGGCCTTGGCGACCGCGTCGAGGTTGCGGTGGCTTTCCGCGAGATCCTTGCCCTCCGGCGCCACATCACGGTCGTGGAAGCAGTAGAAGCCGACGCCGAGCTTCTCCATGAACTCAAATGCCACATCGACGCGTCGCAGGGCCGCGTCGAGCGTGTCGCCACCGGTCTCCCAGGGGCGGATCATCGTCGCCGCCCCGAACGGGTCGCCGCCGGTGCCCCGGAAGGTGTGCCAATAGGAGACGGCGAAGCGGAAGTGTTCGCGCATCGGCTGTCCCTCGACGAGCGCGTCGGCGTCGTAATGCCGGAAGGCGAGCATGTTCTTCGTGCCCGGGCCCTCGTAACGGATCGGGTCGATGCCCGGGAACGCCTCTTTCGCCGCCATGGAATCGAATCTCCTCGGATACAGCGCCGCCCTCGGGCGGCGCACAAAAGGGAACAGCCCCGGATCCGCCGGAGGCCATCATGGAGGGAGATCGTAGCGGCGCGAGGAAATGCGTGTCAGCCCCAGCCCCCGGCCAATCCCGGCCGCGGTCTCAAGGCGCCCGTGCTGGAGGGGGGGTGAATCGGGCGAGGAGCCTGCGCCCCCAGTTCGGAAACCACTCGACGAGGCCGGCGAGCCAGGCCGCTTTCCGGGGGACGACCAGTTCGCTCGTCCGCCGTCGGCAGGCCGCGAGGATTTGCTCGGCGAGGCGGTCGGGATCGAGCCGGCTCAAGCGGGCGCCACCGCCGGGCCGGTTTGCCTCGGCCGGCAGGCCGGCGGCGGCAACGTCGTCGGCGTAGCGGTCGAACGTAGCGTCGTCGTCCGCATCCTCGCGGCGGATCGGCCCGGGGGAAACCAGCAGCACGTGCGCCCCCTGGGGGGTCATCTCGAGGCGGACGGCGTCAACATAGGCGGCGAGGGCCGATTTCGCCACCGCATACGGCCCCATGAGCGGGGTGACGAGCTTCCCGGCGAGGCTCCCGATGTAGACCATGTGGCCTTGGGCGCGGGCGATGTCCTCGGCAGTGGCGGTGGTGATCTCCACGGCGGTGCGGAGGTTGGCGTCAAGGTAGCCGGCCAGTTGATCGGCCGAGGTGTCGAGGATCCGTGCCCGGCCCGATCGGCCGACGGTGAAGAAGAGGTCGTCCACACCTCCGAGCCGGTCAAGGGCCTCCCCCACGACGCGCCCCCCTTCCCCGGGACGGGCGAGATTGGCGGCGGTGCCGAGGCTCTTGCTGCCGGCCAGCGGCTCAGGGAGACGCTCGAGGGCGCGACGAACGCCATCGGCCGACCGG
>CANGIH010000292.1 GCA_947453875.1 Planctomycetaceae bacterium
CGCGAGAGTGGCTCGACGAGGCCCGCAGGGAGGACGGTGATCCGATCCTTGTTTCCCTTCGCCTCGCGAATCGTCAACTCCCGTCGCTCGAAATCGACATCCTTGACACGGAGCCGCAGCGCCTCCATCAAGCGCAGGCCCGCGCCATAAAGCAACATTGCCACCATCCATGACTCCCCCTGGAAGTGCTTCATCACCCGCTCGACCTCGTCGGGCGTGAGCACCGCCGGCAGTCGCCGCGGCCGCACCACATCGTCGATCCGGCTAAGTGGCCTTCCCAGGACGGCGTCGTAAAGAAAGAGGATCGCTGCGAGAGCCTGGTTTTGCGTCGAGGCCGATACATGGCCACGGACCGCCAGATCGGTGAGAAAGGCGTTCACCTCCGCCTCCCCCATTTCCAACGGATGCCGCTTGTCATGATGGAGGATGTACCGCCGCACCCAGTGCGAATAGACCCGCTCCGTGCTCCGCGCCAGGTGGCGAACGCGGGCCGCGTCGCGGAAGCGATCGAGCAATCGCGGACGCCGCACCGGCGACACGTGGCTGCCCTCGGCTGGCTCACCGGCAGCGCGAGAATCGGACGGGGGAATTGCCATCAAGAGTCCTCCAGGGCCCCGCCAGGAAGTGTACGCGCGTGCACTTTCCATGCAATCCCCGACTTCCCGCTCTCAACCGGCCGCCCCGCGGGCGCGGCAGCGGTCGCTGCAATACTTCACCTGCTCCCAGCAGGCAGCCCACTTCCGCCGCCACTGAAACGGCCGGCCACAGACCGGGCAGAGCTTTTCCGGTTTGGGAGCGCCCGCCGCGCGCCGCGGCTTCCCGCGGTCCTCGCCGCCACGCGGGCTCATCCCGCCGCTCCGGCGGCCGGCAGGCCTGCGGCAGAGGCGCGTTGCGGCGGCATACTGTTGCCCAGGATCGCGCGGATCGCCTCGACGAGCATCACGCCGGCGAGGACGAGCAACACCACACCGGCCCACGGCACCGGATCGGCAGGCATCGTCCAGCCGTTTTCGGAGCGAAACCTCGGCAGCGTCAGTGACACAAGCGCCCAGGTGCTCATCACATACATGAAGAGCGTGGGGAGGCCGGTGACATACCACACCCACGCCTCCCGCCGCGTTCGCCACAGCCAGACCGTGATCCCAAGGAGCGTCAGCGCCGCGAGCAACTGATTGCTCGCGCCGAAAAGATTCCAAAACGTCTTCCAGGCCGGGACGGGATTGCCGGCAGCGTCGAGATGGGGGCGCAGGAGGAAGAAGAGCGGGGCACCGGCCGTGAGCCCCGTGCCGAGCCAGGCCCCGGCTTTTCCTGAGAGGCCGGTGAGCTCCTGGATGATGTAGCGGCCGAGCCGCGTGCAGACGTCGAGCGTGTCGTAGACGAAGGTCGTGAACGCCATCAACGCGAACGAAACGCCGAGGGCCGTCGGAACGCCGAGGATCTCGAGAAAACGCCCCATGCCGAGGGCGTAGACGAAGTTTGGTGGCTGCGTCGTCTGCGGATCGCCGGCCGGGAGCACCATCACGCAGCAGAGGCTCACCGTCGCCACAAGAGCCTCCAGCAGCATCGTGCCATAGCCGATCGGCCGGGCGTCGAGCTCGTTCTTGAGCTGCTTGCTCGTCGTGCCGGAGGCGATCAGCGAATGGAAGCCGGAGCAGGCCCCACAGGCGATCGTGATGAAGAGCATCGGCACGAGGCTGCCGCTCTTAGCCGTCCACGCCGTGAACGCCGGATAGCGGATCTGCGAATCCCCCGCCACGAGTTTGTCGGAGAGGATGAGGCCGATCGCAGCACCAAACAGCGCCACATACAAAAAACAGCCACCAAGGTGGCCACGCGGCTGGAGTAGGAGCCACATCGGCGCCATCGCCGCCACGAGGCAATAGGCAAGCAGCAACACGCCCCAGATCTTCTGGGCGGTGGCGTCACTCGCGCCGAGGGCGGAGGCGAGATCGAAGGGGATATGCTGGCCGACCCAGATCGCAAACCCGACCAGCGGCACGAAGATCACCGTCGCCAGCCAGATCGGCATCTTGAGATAGCGCATGGATACGCCCATGACGAGCGGAAGGATGAGATAGAGGAGGCTCGATGAGGCGATCCCCCCGCCCGACACCCCGGCCCCATTCTCGAGCACCTGCGTGCCGACGAAGCTCGAGGCGGTAATGTCGGTGAAGGCGACGATGATGTAGACCAGTGCGATCCAGACGAACGCCAGGAAGAGGACGTAACTCCGCCGGCTCATGTGGTCGCGGACAACCTCGGCGATCGAGCGGGCCTTGTGGCGGACGCTGGCGACAAGCGCCGCGAAATCGTGGACACCGCCGATGAAGATGCTCCCCAAGAGGATCCAGGCAAGCGCCGGCGCCCAGCCGAAGGCGACCCCGGCGAGGATCGGGCCGACGATCGGGCCGGCGGCAGCGATCGCCGAGAAGTGCTGACCGAGGAGGAGGCCCGGCGGGATCGGCTCGTCGTCGACATCGTCGCGGAGGGCCACCGCCGGGGTGGTGGCAGCGGCGTCGAGACGGAAAAGACGGGCGAGGATCGCGCCGTAGACCCGGTACGCCAGCAGCAGCACCGCGGCGACCGGCAGGAGGACGGCCAGAAGGCTCATAGGGAACGGCTTCCTCTCAAACTTCGGGAACATCGCAAAAGCCTGCGGGCGGTTCCCCGATCGGCCGCGGCCGCTACCATCATGCCGTCGGCCGGGAGCCCGTGTCGATTCCACCTCCCGTCCCCCGCACACCCCGCATTGAAGGAGTTTTTCCGCATGGCTGCAAGCAACGCCCGCCGCGAGAGGATCGTGATCATCGGCAGTGGCCCGGCCGGCTGGTCGGCCGCCACCTACGCGGCCCGCGCCCAGCTCGAGCCCCTCGTCTTCGAGGGGGCGATCAGCGAGAAGAACCGGCTTGCCGGCACGCTCCCGATGGGGCAACTGGCGATGACCACCGAGGTGGAGAACTACGCCGGCTTCCCCCACGGCGATCTCGAGGCGTTTCTCGATTCATCGTTGCCGCCGGAGCGCCGGCAGATGATGGCCCCCCATGCGAAGGCGGGGGTCAGCGGCCCGGAGCTGATGGAGCTGATGCGCCAGCAGGCTGTCAACTTCGGCACGCGGATCATCACCGACGACATCGACAAGGTCGATTTTTCATCGCGCCCCTTCAAGCTCTATCCCTCCGAAGGAGGCGTCGTCGAGGCGGAGTGTGTGATCGTGGCGACCGGGGCGAAGGCCAACTGGCTCGGGCTCGAGAGCGAGGAAAAATTCAAGAACCGGGGAGTGAGCGCCTGCGCCGTCTGCGACGGGGCCCTGCCGCGCTTCAGGAAGAAGGAGCTCGTCGTCGTCGGCGGCGGCGACTCGGCCGTCGAGGAGGCGACGTATCTCACGAAGTTCGCCAGCACCGTCCATCTCGTCCACCGCCGCGACGAGCTGCGGGCCTCGCGGATCATGGCGAAGCGTGCCCACGACGACCCGAAGATCAAGATCCACTTCAATTCGGGCCTCGCCGAAGTCCTCGGCGACGACACGAAGGGAGTGACGGGCGTGAGGCTCGTGAGCACCATCGATCCGGCCAAGGAGACGATCCTCGACGTGACGGGGGTGTTTCTCGCCATCGGCCACACGCCGAACACGGCCTTCCTCGGGGGCCAACTCGAGCTCAACGCCAAGGGCTACGTCGTTTGGACGAAGCACTTCCGCACGGAGACGAGCGTGGAGGGGGTGTTTGCGGCCGGCGACGTGGCAGACGACTACTACCGCCAGGCGATCTCCGCGGCCGGCACCGGCTGCATGTCGGCCCTCGATGCCGAACGCTGGCTCTCGGCGCAGGGGATTCACTGAGCGCGGCTCGTCCTCGTGTATACGCTCGGGGCGGCCCGTGCCCTCTCGCCGGACGTTCACTGCGGCCCTCCTGGCCTCCGTTCACTCGGAGCCTGCTTCGCTTCGCCATCCATGGCTGCGCTCGCATCCTACGCCGGCTCGAAGGCACGCTCCGCCCCTCGCTCGCCGTAAATGGGGCACACGCTGGCCCACAGCCCCACTCCCCGAAGCCCTCGCCGACCCCGGCCCCCGGCTCGCCTCAAAAGCCGACGTAGGTCACAAGGATGTCGCCGTGCTTCGTGAACCG
>CANGIH010000293.1 GCA_947453875.1 Planctomycetaceae bacterium
AGCGACATGGGCAGTCTCTGCAACCACCACCACCAACACCCACCGCACGAAGACCTACGACAATCTCATCTTCGATCGCTCCGCGACCGCCGAATACCTCGGTCGCTGGGGCGTGCTCGACCTGCAAAGCAGCTTTGGTCTTCCGCTCGACCGTGCCCTCGAGGTGTCCGACCATAACCCGGTATGGGGGGCGTTCTATCCGTGTGAATCTCCCACCCAGGCCGGGGCCGGCGGGGGCATCGCCGGGGTCGCCACACCGGTGCGCTGACGGAGAGGGCCGGGCAGCGAAGCGATCACGCCGGGAATAAAAAAGGGGCGGCGCCCAAGTGGACGCCGCCCCTGATTGCTTGCCCGATCAAGTGGCCAGGATCAGCCGGCCACCATCGCCTTGAGGTTCTTCAGGGCGCGGACGCGAACCTTCACGCTCGCCGGCTTGGCGGGGCGGTCCTGCAACTCGCCGGTGAAGGGGTTCTTGACGCCCTTCTGAGCCGGGCGGGACGGCACCTTGCGACGCTCGATCTTGACCAGGCCGGGGATCGAGAACACGCCGATGCCCGAGCCCTTGAGTGCCTTCTGAATCTCGTTGGTGAGGTGATCCAGAACGAGGACCACATCCTTCTTGGCAAGGCCCGTCGACTCCGAGATGTTGCGCAGGATCTCGGTCTTCGTCAGCGGCTTGCTACCCGACTTCTTCGCCATCGCCTCGTCTCCCAGTGAAATGGTTGGTGTGCGGCAGAAAAAACCGCCGCTGCCCTGTGCCCGGCAGCAAGTGCCGGAAAGCGTGCCGATTAGAGACTGTGGAAATGAAAATGCAAACCAAAAACCCAATGTTTCCGCCGGAGAATCCACTTTTTGCCCTCCGCCCCAAATGCATGAAGCAGGTGAGGCGTTTCTTGCTGCCGTGGAGCCTGACGGCCTAAGATACGGTCGGCAGTGGCCGTCAGCCGGGGCGCCGAAATGCTTTTCCAGGCTGAAAAAAGCCTTTTATGCGATCCGGCCGAGCCCTGCGGGCACCCTGTTGAGGAAGGGGGCGATCGGCCCGGTTTCGGTGGTTGGGGCCCCTGTTTCGCGGGTGGGGTTCGGGTTTTTCGGGCTCGTGCCGGGATTTCAGGCCGGCCCCGGTTTTTTTGCCTGGCCGGCCTGGATTTTTCCGGGGCAGCCAGTTGGGGAGCGACATGGCGACATCGATCCGTGGGCAGTCACGTTGGGCTTGTGCGGTCGTGGCCATCGGCCTCCTGCCGGCGATCATCGCCCCACCACCGTTGCCCTCCTCTTCGACGGCGACGCTGCGGCGAGGGCAGTGGGGCGTTGGCATGGCATCGGCGCAGCCCCCCCAGGAGGAGCCGGCTGACGAAGGGCCGGCGGACGACACCACCGAGCCCGACATTCTCGAGCCGACCCCCGGCCGTCCCGCTGACACCGATCCTCCCGCGGATGGACTGGAGGGGGACGAAGACGGCGCCGACCAGGAGGACGACGGTGGTGGAGGGGTCGCGCTCCCGACGGACCGACTCAAGGAGCGGCAACTCGACCGTGTCCGTCGCCTGATCGCCGACGGTCGGTGGAGTGACTCCGCGACGCTCGTCGATGAGATCCTCGGCGGCGACAAGGACTTTTTCTTCCGGCCTCGCAATGGCGAGAGCACCTGGCGGAGCATCAAGTCCGAGACCTCACGAATCCTCGGCGAACTCCCCGCCGCCGGCCGCGAGGCCTACGAACTCCAGTTCCGCGCCCGGGCTGAGCGACTCCTCGGGCAGGCGATCGTGTCGGCCGACAAGGCGGGAGTCGTGTCGGTCGCACGACGCTGGTTCCACACCCCCGCCGGCAGGCGGGCAACCCTGCTTGCCGCCGTGGAGAGCCTCGAGAACGGGCAGCCGCTCGAGGCTGCAGCGTGGCTCGATCGGATCGCAGCCGCGCCGGGCCACGACGAATTCGAGCCCACGCTTTCGGCGATGCGGGCCGTTGCCTGGTGGCGCGCCGGTGAACGTGCCACTGCCATCGACGTCCTCGAAAAGGCCCGCGGCCGAAAGGGCGATCAGGGAAGGGGAGGGGAGGTCCGCATCGGTGGTCGCGATATTCCCCTCTCGTATCCCGCCGGCGCGGCGGTGGCCTGGCTTGAAAGTGTGGCGGGGATCCCGGCAAGCGGCCTTGGGCGGCGGGCCAGCGAGTGGTGGCTCCACCGCGGTGATGCGGCCCGCAACGCGATGGTGTCATCGTCGCGTCCGCTGCTTGTCCCCCGGTACCGTGTGCCGCTCACTCGCCATCCGGAAGAAGCCCGTCTCCTCGAGCGGCGGAGGAAAATGTTTGCCGACCGGGACATGCCCCTGCTGCCGGCGGGAGCGCCGCTGGCTGTCGACGGGTTGCTCCTCGCCCACACGCCGATGGGATTGCTGGCGGTCGATTTCGAGACCGGGAAGCGTGTCTGGCTGCAGACGGGGGGCGCCTCGGGGTCGTTCTTCGATCCCGCGCCGGCCGGCACCGAGGGAGAGGAAGGGGGCGATGCCGAGGCCCGGGCGGCGATCCGCGGCGTGTTTGACGATGCCACCAGTGGCACGTTGTCGAGCAACGGCGAACTGGTGTTCGCGGTCGAGAGCGATCCCGCGTCGCTGGCTGGGCCGGGGGGGAATGCCTTCAACGGGATGTTCCGGCCGTTGCCCGCCGGCCCGCGTGGCGCCAACGTCCTGTCGGCCTACCGTGTCGCAGGCCGCGGCGAGTTGGCGTGGCGCCTCCCGGCGGAGGGGGCGGCGGTGCCTGCAGCCCAGCAGCAGTTCGGCGTGACGGTGAGCGCGGGGGGATGGTATCTGGGTGCTCCCCTGCCGATCGGCGACCAGCTCTTTGTCCTGGTCGAGGAGCGGGGGGAGATTCGTCTTGATGTCCTCGTCGCTGCCGATGGGAAGCTGCTCTGGTCGCAACCCCTCGCCGAGCTCGACGAGGATCGGGCGATCGCCAACCGGGAGAGCCATCTCCGTCGGGTCGGAGGCCTGTCGCCATCGTTCGGCGATGGGGTGCTCATCTGCCCCACAGGGGCGGGCACCGCTGTCGCGGTCGATCTCGCCACCCGCACGCTCCTCTGGGCCTACACCTACCGGCAGCCCGGTGTGAGCGATTCGGTGCTCCTGCCCAATGGCGTCCGTATCCGCAGGGGGAACCCGGCCGGGGTGCCGATGGTGGTCAACGGCCAGATCGTCGGCGGCGCGGCCGGCGTCTCGGCAACGACCGGTTGGCGCGACGGAGTCGCCATCGTGTCGGGCGGACGGATCATTCTCACCCCCCGCGAGTCGGAAGAAGTCCACTGCCTCGATCTCCGCACCGGCGCCGTGGTCTGGAAGCAGCCCCGCAAAGAGGGGTTGTATGTCGCTGGGGTTGTCGATGGGCGAGTGATCGTCGTTGGCCGTCGCGGTGTCGAGGGGTTGGCGATCGCCGATGGCTCGAACGCCTGGCCCGATCAGCTCTCGCTCGACGGCGCCTGTCCGAGCGGCCGCGGGGTCGTGACCGAGGGTCGCTTGTTCCTGCCGCTCGATACGCCGGAGGTGATCGAGGTCGATCTGTCCAACGGCACGATCGCCGGGCGGTCGGAGGCACGTGGCGGCGCAGTGGCGGGCAACCTCGTCGCCTATCGGGGCGAGGTTGTCTCGCAAGGGGTGGGCACTCTGGATGTCTTCCACCAGTCGGCCGCGCTGGGTGAACGGGTCGATACCGCCCTTGATGCGCGACGCGACGACCCGTGGGCCCTCCTCTGGAAGGGGCAACTGGCGATCGACCGCGGGGAGGCTGCGAGCGGGCTGGCCGCGGTCGTGGCCGCGCACGGCTCCGACCCTGCCGCATTCCCCTCGTCGGTCGTCGCGGAGGCGATGCAGTCGGCCCTTGAACGCGACTTTGCTGCGGCGGCTCCGGTGTGGGCCGCGCATGTGGCGGCAGGGGGGGGAGACGTTCCCCTCGGGCGACCCACCCTCCGCGTCGTCATCGACGGACAGATGCGGGCGGGAGACCTGCCTGCTGCCTGGGGCGTCTTTCGCCGTTATCTCGCCGAGCCCTCCCCTCCGAGCGGTGGCCCGGCCGCCGCCGACCTCGTCAGCGACAGCGGAGATCGGCATGTTTCGATGCAGGAGTCTAGGTGGATCC
>CANGIH010000294.1 GCA_947453875.1 Planctomycetaceae bacterium
GTCCTCAACCTGCGCCGCTCGAGCAACATGTCCGACGCCGCCCTCGAGACGGTGGCGAAGATGACCGGGCTCGAGCAACTCATCCTCCTCTACAACAATTTCACCGATGCGGGGCTCGCGCATCTGACGCCGCTCGACAAGCTCCGCGTGCTCGATCTCCGTGGGTGTTCGCTCATCACCGACGCAGGCATGGAGCATGTCGCGAAGATGAAGAGCCTGGAGCGGGTGAAGCTCCGCTGCCCGAGTGTCGGGGACCGTGGCTTGGGGATGATCGCCGAGCTTCCCAAGCTGCGAGGCTTTGCCGTCGAGGATGGCCAGGTCAGCGATGCGGGCATGGCCCCCTTCGCCGGGAAGACCGACATCGACGAGATGAACGTGATGCGGACGTTCATCGGCGCCAAGGGGCTCGCGCATGTCGCCAAGCTCGCCAAGATGAAGCGGCTCGAACTCCGCGGCACCCTCATCAACGATGATTCGCTCGTCGCGGTGTCGGGGCTCGGGAACCTCGTGGTCCTCGATCTCGCCGAGACGCGGATCGGTGACGCCGGGGTGGCCCACTTGGCAGGCCTCGGGAAGCTCGCCGACCTCGACCTCTGGGACACCCGCGTCGGTGACACCGGCATGGAGACGGTGGGGAAGCTCGCCGGGCTGACCAAGCTTTCGCTCAAGAACACCCGCGTCACCGACGCCGGTGCGTCCCGCCTCGAAGGGCTGCCGAAGCTCGCCACCCTCGACCTGGCCGGGACGAAGATCACCGATGCGACGCTCGAGACGCTCGGGAAACTCCCGGCCCTCAAGGCCGTCGATCTGAGCTTCACGGGCCTTTCCGACGGAGCTGTGGCGAAGTTCCGCGACAGCCACCCCGGCGTGAAGGTCGTTCGTTAGCCGTCCGTGGACAAAGCCATCACTGACCCCGGTCGATGCCCCCGTTTTGTCGGGACTCCGCTTCCGACGATTCCGTGGTCCATGACGGCGGTTTGACGCCCGTCCGGCAGAGGGGTATGACGAAGGTCCTTTCCCGGCCGGCCGCCCCCTCTGCGCCCGGCGTCCGCCCGGGATCGACCTTTTCCGGACCCCCATCCACCGCATCCAGAAGGCTCCGCCTCCGGCGGGCGCCCCATCGCAACAGGGAGATCGAGCCGATGATCCTCGGAAAGCTCTGGAAGTCGCTTGCCGCCCAGATGAACAAGATCGCCAACTTCTTCTGGACGGCCGATCCGATCGCCCAACTCCAGTACGAGTACGACAAGGCGGTCGATCAGATGAAGGACGGCCGTGAAGGGCTGGAGAAGTACCGCGCCCTGGTCGAGCGGGTGAACCGCCAGGTCGAGACCAACAAGGCCCATGTCGCCAAGCTCGAGGCGCAGGTGAAGGCCTACCTCAAGGCTGGGGAGCGGGAAACGGCGGCGAAGTTCGCCCTCGAACTGCAAAAGGCGAAGAAGGAACTCGAGGAGAACGAGGCCCAGCTCAAGCTCCACGAGACGGCCTACGGCAACAACGTCACGAAGATCGAGCATGCCGTGAAGAAGCTCGAGGAGCTCAAGCGGAAGATCCAGAAGTACGACGCCGAACTGAAGATGAGCCGGGCCGAGGCGGAGTTCGCCAAGCTCGCCACGCAGTTCAACTTTGATGTCACCACCGATTTCGGCCAGATCGAGGATGTGATCCACGACAAGATCGACCTCAACCGGGCGAAGGTCCGTGTCGCCGCCGATCTCTCCGGCGAGGGGCTCGACAAGATCAAGTCCGAGCAGGCTGTCGAGAAGAGCATGGCCGACGACGCGCTGCGGCAGTTCGAGGTGGAGATGGGGATGGTCACGCCCGAGACCTCCGGCGTCACCGATGACGAGAAGGAACTCGGCTCGGAGCGGCTCCGGCAGGCCAGCCGATAGGCTGGGTGCCAGGGGGCTGGGCGGTTGTGCTGACGGGGCCACGTCTTTGGACCGGGCTCTGTTCAGAGGGGCGTGGATTCGCGGATCGCACGGCGATCGGGACGAACGTGTTGCCATGCGTGACAGACAGCGTGGTTGAAAACGTGGGGGAGATGTGAGCAGTGCTTCCGGTTCGACTGGTCCCAAGACGGGCGCGGAGTCGCAGGTGGCGGATGGACGCCCGGTGAACGGCCAGCCCCCAGGCGGAGAGGGGTCGGCTGTTGCCGCTACCGGCGGTCCGGCGGCGACCGGCACAGCTTCCAGCCCCGCCTCCGCTTCTGGTGCTGCCGTCGGAAGTGCGGCATCGGCGGGGACCGGGCCAGGGATGGCCCTGGCGGAATGGTGCCCTGCATGGGCCGAGCGACTCGGCGACGCCTATCTTGCCGGCACCAGTTGCATGTTCCTGCTCCATGGCAACGTCCGCGACCTCGTGCCGCTGGCGGCCCCCGATTCCCCCGCGGCCTCCTGGGGAACGGTGCCCGATTTCCTCTGCCGCGAGGTTTTCGGTCGCTGGGACATCGTCCTCGCCTATGACGTCGGCAAGGGGCTGCGGCCATTGGCGGGCGCCGATGCGAACCGACACCGCGAGATGGTCGCCTGGCTCACCGATCGCCTCGGCAATGCGGCCAACTGGCCGCGCGACCCCGACCAGGCGATCGGCGTCATCGATCAACTCCTCGAGCGGAACCTCATCGATCCCCCCGAAAAGCGCAAGCGGATCGCCGTCGTGCTCGATTACGCCCAGTATCTCGCTCCGGCCGGTGATGCCGGGGCCTCGGTGAAGGGGGGGGCGGCGAGGCTCGTCCGTCTCCTTGCCTGGGCCACCAACCCGCTGCTGCGGCGCGTGAACGTGGCGATCGTGCTCCTTGCCGACGCGCTCTCGGAAGTTCACTCGCGACTGGTCACCTGCCCGGCGGTGACGGCGATCGATCTCCCCCTCCCTGATGGAGCCGATCGCGAACGCTTCGCCCTTGCCACGGCGAAGGCGGCAGGCATGCCGGCGGCACAGGATGAGGCGGTGAAGCGGATGGCGGCCCTCTCCGGGGGGCTGTCGCTCGAGAGCTTGCGGGCCGTGGTCACGCTTTCCGCTCGCGAGGGCTCCGCTCCGGATGGGGCCGAGTTCGCAGCCAAGAAGAAGGATCTCATCGAGCGATCCTGCCAGGGGCTGGTGGAATTCATCCAGCCGCGGCTCACGCTCGACGCTGTTGCCGGCCACCAGGAGGCGAAGAACCGGCTCGAATCCGACGCCCGCGCGATCAAGCGGGGGCAGTTTGAGAGCGCCCCGATGGGGTATCTCATCTGCGGCCCCGTCGGCACCGGCAAGAGCTTCATCGCCGAGTGCTACGCCGGCAGCGTCGGCATTCCCTGTGCGGTCCTCAAGAACTTCCGCAGCAAGTATGTCGGCGAGACGGAGGGGAACCTCGAGCATGCCCTCGATGTCCTGCGGAGCCTCGGGCCGGTGGTGGTGATTATCGACGAGGCCGATGCCGCCCTCGGCAACCGGCAATCGGACGGCGACTCGGGCACCTCCGCCCGCGTCTTCTCGATGATCGCCCGGCAGATGGGGGACACCCGCTACCGCGGCAAGATTGTCTGGATGCTCCTCACCAGCCGCCCCGAATTGCTGCCGATCGACCTCAAGCGCCAGGGCCGCGCCGAGGTCCACATCCCGCTCTTCTACCCGCACGATCAGGCGGAGATGGAGGCGATGTTCTCCGCCATGGCCCGCAAGAGCCACGTCCGGCTTGCGCCCGGCCTGCCCGGTCCGATCGATCTCGGTCTGGGGCTCTCCGGAGCCGACATCGAGAGCGTGGTTTTGGCGGCGCGGCGGAAAAGCCTCGACCGCGCCGCCGATGCCGGTTTGCCTGCGCCCACGGAGATTGCGCCCGAAGATCTCAAGGCTGCCCTCGACGACTTCATGCCCTCGGCGCAGGGACTCGAGAAGGAGATGCAGGAGATCGCCGCGGTGCTCGAGTGCACCGAGAAGCGGTTCCTGCCCGATCGGTGGAAGGAAGAGGTATCGCAACCCGGTGGCCGGGCTCGGCTCCAGGAAAGGCTCGCCGCCATCAAGAGCGTGATCGGATCGTGACCGCTGCACGCCCGTTCCCGAAGGCGGCAAACGAACAAGTCCAATCAATCGTCCGCAGACCCATCCAGGAGAGATTCCATGTCGAAGAAGA
>CANGIH010000295.1 GCA_947453875.1 Planctomycetaceae bacterium
GGCGATCCAAAAGGCCTATGAACGGCTTTGGAATCTTGGCGCATGTCGCAACACGAACAAAGCGATCACGATCCCCGTGGAGAACAACAAACTCGCGATCGACAGCCTGCCTGAATCCGATTTTCGTGGTGTCGTCCGGGCCGTGACCGGGACGAACGCTGGTGGTGCATTGGCGTTTGTTCAGGCCTCTGCAGACGCGGACGCCGGGACGGAGCGGATCGCGCTGCTCCACCCCGCGGGCGTCACGAAGGTGGAAGTGACCGGCGACGCCCCGGTGTCGTTGCTTGCCCCGGGGATGGCCGTCCGATTTCAGGCAACCGTCGATTCCAAGGGGCGGTCCTCCACGCCGATCCGCGTGCTGCATGTCGTCGCTCCAGCGACCGATGCCAAACCAGCGGCGGTCACTCCCGACACCGAGGAACTGATTGTCGGTCGGGTGGTGCAGGTCAAACGTGGCACCCTGACCGTCCGCGTCGATGCCGGGAAGATCAGGCGGCTGACGCTCCCGCTCGCTGCTGATGCGGTGGTCAATGTGGCTGCAAGCCAAGTGGGGCTGGCCTCGCCTGGTGACTCCGTCGAGATCAAGGGAAGGCTGTGGACGGGTGATGGCGCTCTTGGCGACGGGACGGTGTTCGCGGACCGGATCATTGTCACCAAGACGATCCCCGGGGCTGGCCATCCCCGGGCGGCCGATTCCGACCTCGGGGTCCGCTGACCACCGGGACTTTTCCGCACTGATCGGGTCTGCGACACTCCGTCTGGAGGGCGTGCGCAGCGTCTGCTGGCCCTCCGGATGACACGCCGGATCCATCGCCATGCCCACCCCCCCCCACCGACGGAGTCGGTTTCCCTGGTCGATCGCCGCCGGACTTGGGGCCGCAGGTGTCGTATATGGAGCGATGCTCCTCCTGGCAAGCGGCCCCCTGCGTCCCGCCGGCCGGTCGCCAACGCCGCCCGGTCGCGGATTCGCCCCCACCACCTCGTCAACGACGCCGCCCCCCGGCCCGGCGCCAGAGCGGATGGCGTGGATCCCGGGGGGGGAATTCTCGATGGGGTGCGACGACCCGCGGGGCAAGCCCTTCGGTGGCGGCGACCCCATGCCCGATGCCAGACCTGTCCACCGGGTCCAGGTGGATGGATTCTGGATGGATCGCACCGAGGTCACGAATGACCAGTTTGCGGCTTTTGTTGCCGCAACGGGGTATGTCACCATCGCCGAGACGCCCCCGCGTGCCGAAGACTTCCCCGATGCACCGCCGGAAAATCTGGTGGCTGGTTCGATCGTGTTCTCGCCGCCGGATGGTCCGGTGCCTCTCGACAATCACTACCGTTGGTGGAGTTACATCCCGGGAGCCGACTGGCGGCACCCCACCGGGCCCGACAGTTCGATCGAGGGGCACGGCGATGACCCCGTCGTGCAGGTGGCGTACGCGGATGCCTTGGCATACGCCACCTGGGCCGGAAAACGGCTTCCCACCGAGGCCGAATGGGAGTTCGCGGCCCGTGGTGGCCTGGCCGGCGCAGCGTATCCGTGGGGCGATGAGTTCCTTCCCGGGGGTCGCCCGATGGCCAACACCTGGCAAGGGCGTTTTCCCCTCGAAAACACCGCCGAGGATGGCTACGCCACAGTAGCACCCGTCGCGTCATTCCCCGCCAACGCCTACGGACTCCATGACCTGTCCGGCAACGTCTGGGAATGGTGCTCCGACTGGTACAGGCCTGACAGCTATGCCCGCGACATCCGCCGCGAAGGCATGGTCGTGAAGAATCCGCAGGGGCCGGACACGAGCCACGATCCGCAGGAGCCAGGGCAGGCCAAGAGGATCCTCCGTGGTGGTTCGTTCATGTGTACCGAACAGTACTGCTCACGGTACATCGTCGGAACGCGAGGGAAAGGCGAGGTGTCTTCCGGGGCGAACCACATCGGTTTCCGCTGCGTCCGCACCGAGCAATGATCATGCCCTGGTTTTCATCGCGACCACGCCCCGGAATCCCTCCCAGGGGAGCGAGTTGACCACGTCACCTGCGGTCAGCCCCCCGCGTCGAGCCTGCAGAACGCCGCACCGCATGACTTCCAACCCGCGAACGGAGTGGGCGTCGGTGGAAATCACCACCTTCACACCCGCCCTGCGGGCTGCGGCTGCGTGGTGCTCGTCGAGGTCCAACCGCGAAGGATGGGCGTTGATTTCGAGGAAGGTGCCCGATCGGGCCGCTGCGGCGATCACCGCGTCCATGTCGACATCGTATGCGGGCCGACGGTTGATGAGCCTCCCTGTCGGGTGCCCGATGACCCGGACTGCCGGATGCTCCACCGCCTCGATGATCCGGGAGGTGATCCGTTCCCGGGGTTGATTTTGCCCGTAATGAAGGCTCGCGACGACCCAGTCGGCTTGCTCGAGGACATGATCGGGAAGGTCGAGCCCCCCCTTCTCCAGCATGTCGACCTCGATCCCCTTGAGCACGACGATCGGCGCCGGCCCGTCGGCGCCGAGCGACTCATTGAGCCGATCGATCCGTTCCCACTGGCGGAGGAGACGGGTCTCATCGAGCCCACCAGCCATCGTCACACGCTGTCCATGGTCGGTGATCGCCACATACTCAAGCCCTCTCGCCACCGCCCCCCGGACCATGTCGGCAAGCGTGTCCTCGCCATCGGTGTCGGTGGTGTGCATGTGGAGATCGCCGCGGACATCGCGATCCCCGACGAGCACGGGAAGCCGCCCCTCGGCAGCGAGGAGACGTTCATCACGCCCCTCGCGGAGCTCGGGGGGGATCCACGCCAGACCGAGGGCACGATAGACATCGTCCTCGGTCGGTGTGGGTGGGCAGGTCGCATGCACGCCCGAGGCGAGGGGATGGAAACCGTATTCGTTGAGCGACCAGCCCCGTTCCCGGGCCCGTGATCGGAGCTGGATATTGTGCTCCTTCGATCCGGTGAAGTACTGGAGGGCCGCTCCGAAGGAGCCGGCAGACACCACGCGGAGATCGACCTGCAATCCCCGCGGCCCTCGGATGCTCGCCTTGGTCGATCCGGATGCGATCACCCCAGCGACGTGCTCCCATCGGAGGAAATGCCTCATCACGGAGTCATGGTCGATGGCGACGGCCACGAGGTCGATGTCACCGACGGTATCTCGACCGCGGCGCCAGCTCCCGGCCCCCTCCACCGTGTGGACGGCCGGACAGCACCGCATCCATTCCAGGATCGCGCCGACAACGCCGTCCGCTTCCTCCCACAGTCGTCGCTCATCGGTGGTGCCGCGGACGAACTCCAAGTTCTTGAGGATCGCCGCCTCGGTTTTCTCTCCGAACCCCTTCACGCCGCGTACGCGTCCCTCGCGGCAAGCAGCCTCGAGCCCGTCGAGCGACTCGATGCCGAGCGATTCCACCAGCAGCTTCACCTTCTTCGGCCCCAGCCCCGGCACACGGAGCAGTTGGAACACGACGGCGGGGACGGCATCCGTCAGTTCATCGAGTGCCTGGAGCCGGCCGGTGTCGAGGATCGCCCCGATCTTCACGGCCAGATCCGCCCCCACTCCGTCGAGATCGGTGAACGCACGGGCTGGGTCTGCCCGGATGACGGCCAGCGGTTCGACAAGATGGAGAATGGTCCTCGCCGCCGCTCGGTAGGCACGCACCCTGAACGCGTTCTCCCCGCGGTATTCGAGGAGATCGGCCAGTTGTTCGAAGAGGGCAGCGACGTCTGCGTTGGTCACGATCGGGCTGACGGGGCAATCCGCCTCGAGTTCATTGCTGGGGCCGCGTCGGCAGCGCGGCGGTGGGATAGGACACCGGGCGGGCCACTGTCGGCTGCCACGAAGTCGAATGCGCGGTCGGGGCGAGAAGCCGGGGGAAGGCCCCGGTGGTCGTCCCGGGACCAGGGCCGGGCACGGTGGGCATGCCGCCGGCAGGACCTCGTGGCGTGGCAGGCGTGGCGGGGACTGTCGGGATGGGAACGAGCCTCGGAGTCGTCAACTGCGCGGCGGCACCAGTAGCCGGGGCACCGGTGGCCGGCGTCGCGGTGCCCGAAGCGGGCCCGGCAGCGGGCGATGCGGGGGAGGTCGCGGGGACCCCGGAGGCAGATCCGCTCGTGCCCGCGGAGGGGGCGA
>CANGIH010000296.1 GCA_947453875.1 Planctomycetaceae bacterium
TACCACCGATATCCCCTTCGACGGTGACCCGGCGACTGCACACGCAAGCGCTGACGAAATTGCCTATCTGCTCGAGGCGGTGGCGGGCTTGTTTCCCGATACCGCTCCCGCTGCTGGCGATGTCACGCAACACTACTGCGGTGTTCGTCCGCTGCCCGCCAGGACTGCCGACGGCCGATCGCCGGCGGGTATCACGCGCCGACACATGCTCGTGCCCATGGCGGGAACTCCCCAGCCTGCCTGGTCGATCGTCGGCGGCAAGCTCACCACCTGTCGGAGTCTCGCTGAGCAGGCTGCCACGGAGATTCTCGCGAATCTGGGGGTAGCAGTGACAGCCTCGTCGCGGTCCCGGCCGTTGCCAGGGGCGGACGCCGCCTTTTGTCGGCGCGACTCCGTCGGAAGAGACGCGGCGGTCGTGCTGTCGGAGCGAGGCTTGCCGCTCGAGATGGCCCGGAGCATGGTGGCGGAGACGACGTCGCTGTTTGGTGAGCGGGCTTGGGGTGCGCTTGGCCTTGATCATGACTGGGAGCGGGAGCCCCACGCCGGCAATCCACGGAGCGTGATCCTGGCAGGGACGACACTTCCCGTGGCGGCGGTGCGCTTCTGCATCGAGGAGGAGTGGGCTGTGACGCTCGGGGATGTCATCGAGCGTCGGCTGATGCTGTCCTTCGCCCCCGATCTTTCGACCGACACGGTCCGTGCGGTGGCCACAGAGATGGTCCGCCTCGGCGCGATGCCTGCCGATCAGGTCGAGGCCGAAGTCGCTGCGATCGGCCGCAGGCTAGGGGAACGATACGGCAAGCACATCCGTGACCGGGCATGATCCACATGGGAGAAGAGAGGATGGCATCACGCAGCACCACCACCGACGCTGTATTGGCGCTTGATCAGGGGACGACCTCAACTCGGGCGATCGTCTTCGACCGTGACGGCATGCCCGTGGCGACCAGCCAGGAGGAGTTTCCGCAGCACGTCCGTGGTGGCGATGCGGGGGCTGGGGGGCCTGACCTGTCGATCGTCGAGCACGATCCGGAGGATCTGTGGCGGACGACCCTTGCCTGCGCCCGTGGGGCGCTGGCCCGCGCGGGGCGCGACGCCGCCCGAGTGGCGGCGATCGGAATCACCAATCAACGCGAGACAACAATCCTCTGGGATCGGGCGACGGGGCGACCGGTGGCTCCAGCCATCGTCTGGCAAAGCCGGGTATCGGCCGGCATCTGCCGGCGGATGCGGGAGGCGGGGCTTGAGGATGAGGTGCGCCGCCGCACCGGACTCCTGCTCGACCCCTACTTCTCGGCGACGAAGATCGTCCATCTGCTCGAGACCATGCCGGGTCTGCGACGGCGGTGCGAGGCGGGGGAGATCCTCTTCGGCACCGTCGACACCTTCCTGGTGTGGCGACTGACCGGGGGGAAGGTCCATGCGACCGACCCCACCAACGCCAGCCGCACGCTCCTCTACGACATCGATCGGTTGGAGTGGAGTGACGACCTCTGTCGGCTGTTTGACGTGCCGCGGGCGATCCTGCCGGAGGTTCGGCCGTCGAGTGGCGATTTTGGCACCACCGACCCCGCGCTCCTCGGTGGGCGGGTGCAGATCGCGGGCTGCGCCGGCGACCAGCAGGCGGCCGCGTTTGCCCAGGGTTGTGTCCATGCCGGCGCCGCCAAAAACACCTACGGAACCGGTGCATTTCTCCTCTTCTCGACCGGCGATCGGCGGGTGCAACCGGCCGAAGGACTCCTCGCCACCGTCGGCTGCGGGGCGACGCCGGGGAGCATCACCTGGGCGCTCGAGGGGTCGGTGTTCATCGCCGGCGCCATCGTCGGCTGGCTCAGGGACGGTTTGGGAATCATCGACCGGGCCTCCGACGTCGAGGCCCTCGCGCGGAGCGTGCCGGACACCGGTGGCGTGGTCGTCGTGCCCGCGCTCACCGGACTGGGGACACCCCACTGGGACCCATCGGCCCGGGGGCTGATCATCGGGCTGACCCGGGCAACCACCCGGGCCCACATCGCCCGGGCTGCGGTCGAGGCGGTGGCGCTGTCGGTGGCCGACGTTGTCCGGGCGATCGAGGAAGGGGCGGGGATGAGGCTCGATACCCTTCGGGTCGATGGGGGGGCAAGTGCCAACGATCTCCTTCTGCAGTCGCAGGCCGATGTGCTCGATCGCCCCGTCGAACGCCCCGTCGTGCTGGAAACGACGGCGCTCGGTGCGGCGCTCCTGGCCGGGCTGGCGACCGGTTTTTACCAGTCGATCGAGGCGGTGCCGGCCGCGACACGGGTGGATCGAGTCTTCCGCCCGCAACTCGACCAGAGATCGCGGCAACGGATGCTGGCGACCTGGGAGGATGCCGTGGGGCGGTCAAGGAACTGGGCCGTGCCCCGGCGATGAGCCGGAAAACGGTCAGCGGACCGTTGTCGAGCCCGCCTGTTCGGCGAGTTGGGCTCGCTGGGCATATTTCTGTGGGTCGGCCTTGAATGCCGCCTGCGTATCGGGCGAGGAGAAGAGATAGACCTTCGACCTGTACGAGACACCGTACTGGCGTTGGCCCGGGGTTTGCCTTCCGGCGTCGATCGCCAGCACAGGGTCGTCGCCTGAAAGACCCGGGGCATAGCGATCCGGATTGGTGCGGAAGGCCTGCTGTTCCTCCGGACCGGCAAACAGATAGGTGCGCCCGCGATGGCGGACACCCCACTTCGCCCGACCTTCGACCCACTGTCCCTTCTCGATCAGGCTCACGGCGCAGTAGCCCTCGAGGCCGACCGGCATCGGCACGCCAGGTTCGCCGGTTTGGATCCCGGTTGTCGGCATCTCGGTGGGCGGTTCCGCTTCGGAGGTTGGCTTCGATGACTTGCCCACCAATCCATTGAAAGGCTTTTGAACGGCCGCCCAGAATCCGTTCGGCTTCTTCGTCGCTGGTTCGGCGGTCGCAGGAGGGGCCGGCGGCGCGGAGGCCTTTGGATTGAGCCAACTCGGCAGTGCCGAGGAGAGACCGGAGGCAGGAGGGGCCGGCGGCGCGGGCGTGGCAGCCGCTGCCTGCGTTGCGGGCTCGATCGACTGCTGCCCAGGCGTGGCGGAAGGCACGCTGGAAGGCATTGAGGGGGTGGTGCCAAGCGGGGCCGATGTGGTCTCGGCGGGCCACTCCGGCGGCTTGGCGGCAAGCGCCGGATCGGTGAGCACTTGGGAATCGGTGGCGGCTGCCGGAGCAGGCGAAGCCTGCGGCGCGATCGAGGGGTGTTCCGGCGCTGTCGCGGGGGGGACCGGAGCCTGCGGTGGGGCCGTGAGTGCCGGGGCCGGTGGTGGGGCGATAGGGAGCGGGCCGGCACAAGCCACCGCAGCATCCTGAGCTGCCCGGCCTGCCGCAGCGACGAACCCGGCGGACGTTTCCGGGCAATCGAAGCGGACGAGCACCCTCTCCTCCGCATCGACCACGCAGGCGCAGGGGATGTGGCTCACGCTGAGCCGCTTGTGCATCGCCGGATCGGCATCGATGTCGATCCGCACCGGTTCGAAACACGCGGTCAGAAGGGCGACGGCCTCCTCGGAGGCCAAGAAGGTCTGGTCATGGTTGATGCTCTTCTCGCTCCAGCTGGCGACGAAGAGGATCAGTACCGGACGGTGGCTGATCTGGGAGGCGGCCTTCGCCTGGGTGAGGTCGGCATGCCAAGGGACGGCTGCGGGCGCCACCGTCGAGGCAAGCGCCGTCCCGAGGAGAGTGACCAATCCTGCGAGCACGATGCCGAGCGGCCGGCGGAGCCGAGCGGCAGAAACGGGCGCCATCAGGGCTGCTCCCATTTGTGAACTTCCTCTGGACCTTTCGCCCGGACCATCGACTCCGCAGACTCTTCGACGGGGTGGATGCCCGCGGACGAAGTGGTCGCTGACCATTTTCCACTTCGCCGACCGCTGAAAACGCAAAGAGTTTTCAGGGTTGACGCACATCGCATCCAGCGACGCCCGCACTTCGTCCACAGCCTGCTAGGGTGCTATCGGTCGAAACGGTGGTAGGAATCGCATCGAATTTTCCGGCACCCCTCCCTCTTCCCCCGGCGGAATTGCGCAGTCCCCCTATCTGTTCCTGGCACAACTCA
>CANGIH010000297.1 GCA_947453875.1 Planctomycetaceae bacterium
CGGACCGGCCGCTCCGTCGTCGAGCAGGGAGAGCATCATACGCCCCACATCCTCGACGGAGAGGAGGCGCATGCAATCGTGGTGAACCAGCGGGCAGACACGCTTGCCGCAGGGGGAACAGGGGAGGTCGAGACGCATCTCGCGCCCCCTGGGGTGGTCCGACCACCCCAGACGCGGGTCCATCGGACCGAGGATCGCCACCGTCGGCGTGTCGAATGCGGCAGCGAAATGCCGCGGGCCGCTATCCGATGAAACAACCACCGCGGCCCGGCGGATGAGTGCCTTGGCGAGTCCGAACGGGAGGTGCGGTTCGTCGGCGAGACTCTGCACCGCACGGTGGCTGGCGATCGTGACGACGGCCCGGGCCTCGTCCCGGTCGCCTGGTCCACAGTGGATGACGACTCGGGCATCGGGGCGGTGGTCGAGGAGATGGCGGGCAAGGCCGGCGAGTTTCTCGGCCCCCCAACTCTTCGCCGGGCCGAACGCACCGTTGTCGTTGAAGACCGCAAGCGGCCCTCCCCCGTGACCGGGAAACAGTCGGTCGAGCGTCTCGTCGGCGAGCGTCTCGTCGGCGGCGCTGGTCGCCAACTGCGGCCGCAGCGAACCGGCGGGGACGCCGATCCTTTCGGCCAACGCCATTGCCGAACGTGTCGGTGAGAGAACCACCGTGCGGCCGCCGCGGCGCGGAGGATGGAGCACGTCGGTGAGGAGGAGTCGACGCCAATGCCCGGCATACCCGACCCTCCGTCGGGCACCTGCCGACCAGGCGAGAGTGGCCGTGGAGAGCGAGTTGGGCACGACGAGCGCCGTGTCGAAGCGACGCCGGCGGAGTTCGTGGACGACCGCCGGAAAGCGGACGGAGGGATCGCGTCCACGGCGATCGTAGGCGACGACGTCATCGAGCCAATCGGTGCCGGCGAGAATCTCGGCGAAGTGCGACTTCATCACACCGGTGATCCTCGCGTCCCGACCGAAATGGCCGCGCAGCGCGCGGAGCATCGGCGTCGTCATCACCAGATCGCCGACCCAGCGGGGGAGGATCACCAGAATATTCATGCCCGGTACCCTAACCGGCGGTGCCTTCCCGGTTCAAAGCCAAAAACCGCCCCGGACGATCACGTCCGCGCCGCGAGCGCCTCGCGAGGCGAGAGACGCGCCACGGCCCTGGTCGCCAAAAGTCCCGCCACGAGTGCCACCAGTAACGTCAGACCGCAGGTGGCGGCGATCCATGCCAAGGGAAGCGAGGCCCGTCCGCCGGCAACATGCGCAGGGAGGGTCGCGGCGCCGGCAAGTGCGCCCGCCGCAAGACCAAGGCCAACCATCAAGAGCGTCTCGAGCACGACGACCCGACGGAGCCGCGACAGTGGAAATCCGACGGCACCGAGGAGACCAAAGGTGCCAATCCGCTCGAGCACACCCTGGACCTGGGCGGCGGCGACCCCGGCCGTCCCGAGGAGAAGACCGAGCGTTCCCAAGGCCTGAAAGGCGGCGAGGAAGGTGTTCTGAACGGCCGACAGGCTCCGCAGCCGATTCACTGCCTGCTGGAGATCGATTCCGGCATCGACCCACAGGCTCCGCACCGCGCGGTCCACGTCCGCCCGTGGCATCGCCCCCGCGTCGACCAAGGCCATCCCGTACCCCGACCGGGCAGGGAAGATCCGCTGGAAATCAGCTTCCGCAACGATCACCCACCCCTGGAGGACGCCCGGTTCGAGGAGTCCGGCGATCTGGAATTCCACCGGGTTGCCTTCGTCGTCGGGGAGCGTGAACCTGGCCCCCACGCCGCCGAGTTTGAGCGCCCAGCGGGCCGTGGCGTCGTCGAGGATCGCCGGCACCGGACCGGCATCGGTCCTGCCAAGGAGCCTCCAGGGATTGCCACCGGCGTCTGCCGGGAGTGGAAGGTGCCCCGTGAATCGAAATCCCCCTCGCTCCACGAATGACGGTCCGACCCCGAGCACGATCGGTCGGGCGGGGGCGTAGAGATTGGTGCAGCTGGCATCGTCTCCACCGCTGACGCGGATCCGTTCGATCGCCGCGTCCGCGAGGGTCTGCCGCACGGCGTCGGACAGCCCGAGTTCCTCCGCGACGGCTCCATCGGCCGGGTCGATGCCGGTGGGCTGCGCGAAGGTGGCGATCGTGGTCCACCCTCCGGTCGGCCCGGACCGGTCGCCGGGGCGCGACGGTGCGCTCAGCGAGAAGGCCGACACCGCGACGATGAGGAACTCCGCCACCGCCACGATCGCCGCGATCGAAAAGGCCCTCGAGGGACGATGGGCCAGCCCCCGCCACGCGAGGCCGGCGACCGAGCGGAGCGGGGCCCGCCCCCCCGATAATGGCGATGAGAGAATCACCTTCACCAGGGAGAGGAATCCGACCAGGGCGAGTATGCCGGAGAGGAAGAACATCCCCACCGCGGCCTGCGCGTCGGATGATCCTGCACACGCGGCGACCAGCAGCGCCGCGGCCATCGAGACCGCCGCCACCCACGAGGCCCGCCGCCCCGTCAAGGGACGATCGGCGGCGGCCAGATCCCCCCCGCCGCGGAGCAGCGCCAGTGGCCGCTGCCGCGCGGCACGGCGTGCCGCCCAAGCGATGGCCGCCAATGACAGGATGGCGCTCGCCGCGGCGCCGGGCCAGAGGCTCGACCACCGGATGACGCCGTCGCCGAACGCGGGCGTCGAGCCGGCCGCGACCGAGTCGTTCCAACTCGCCGCGAGCGAGCGGAGGAGGAGACGGGCCCACCACGGCCCCAGAGCAGTCCCCACGACGATCCCCGTGGCGGCGGCCGCGGCCCCGATCAGCACCAGCAGCGCCGTGATCCGCCGGGCCGGCCAACCGATCGCCGACAGGAGCCCCACATCGCGGCGCCGCGAGGCGACGAGGAGATGGAACAAGAGCCATTCCAGGAGCAATCCGGCAACGACGACGAAGCTCGAGAGGGCGAGGAACAGGCTGCCGAAGGGGGTCGATCCCCTGGCGGCGGCGAGGGCGTCGGCCCGCGACGCCTGCACTCGCATTCCCAGTCGCTCCGGAACGATCGACGCCGCCAGATCCGCGCCGACACGTGCCGCTGCATCGGCCTCCAGTCGCGGGAGGATCCAGGCTGTGGTGGCGCCGAAGCGGCTCGCGGCCAACCTCCTGCCGCAGGGAAGCGACACGAATGCCTTCGGAGCGGCTCCGTGGGCCTTCCAGTAGCGGTCGTCCTCGTCGTGAGGGGCCACGGTGCGGACCCGGGAGCGATCGAAGGGGAAGGGGGGGTCCCAATCGGCGATCGATTTCTCGTCGGTGATCCCCTCAACCTCGGGGACGAGCGACCGCTCGACGGCGGCCCCTTCCATCCTCGCGATGCCACTGATCCGCAGGGAGTGCGTGGCCTCCTCGACCCGCCCGTGGAGCGTCTCTGCCAAGAACAGCCGCAGATCGATCGCATCCCCGATCCCCACCGGATGCCCCTGCGCGGCAAGATCGTCAGCCATCCACTGGTCGATGATGATGCCATCGTCGGGCGGCAGCGGCAGCGTTCCTCCCGCCGAATCCGTCAGCCCGCCGACCGGCAGCGAGGTGTCATCGATCGCCAGGACCGTCGAATAGGGAATCGACGCCCGGCCCCCTTCCGCCGTGGGCTGGACCGCCAATTCGTTGACCAGAAAGGCGAGCGTCGGCCGGCCACCGAGGGGGCCGAGCAGATCGGCGGCGACCCGATCCACCTCCGCAGGCAGGAGGAGCTTCCGGCTGGCCAGCCGCATGGCCGCCCCGCCCGGACCAGGAATCTCCTCGAGGAATAGCCCGTAGTCGGCGAGCGTCGGGTGGAGCCCGGCCCGGAGGCGGTCCGGACTGAGGTCACCAACGGCAAACGCGGCGTTGGCGACGTCACCGCGTCGCAGAGTGTCCTGGGCGGTTGCCAGCGTCACCAGCGCCAGGCCCCCGGTGACCTGCGTCGGCCGGAGGGAGAACCGCCCGATGCCCCGGGCCGGAAGCACCGCCGCCACGCGCACCCTGCGGCCGAGCGACTCGGGGATCCGGCGGCCGAGCGGGCTATCCGCGGGAACCTCCGATCGCTTGGTGATCCGGAGAACGAGCGTGTCCCCC
>CANGIH010000298.1 GCA_947453875.1 Planctomycetaceae bacterium
TCACAACCGTTACCGCCTGCAGTGCCGCAGCGCGATTCGACGAACGCGGAGGCGAAAGCCGATGAGAGGGAAGGCCGTCGGCCCGTCCGGCTTGCGGCCTGCCCCGTTCGATCTCCCATCGGGCCCAGGTCCATCGTCGGCCCGGTCGATGGTGGGGGATTCGTCGCGGGCTCCTCCTCCCTGGGTCGCCCTCATGTGGAAGAGCGTGTTCCTCGCCACCGGCCTGTTCGCCTGCCTCGTCGGGGCGGAATTGCTGATCGTCGACTCCGCCACCGTGAAACCGGTGAGAGGATCGGGGCCGGCGAGTGAGGTGACAGCCCCCGATTGGGCGCCGTGGGCCCTGATCTCGGCCGGTGCGGTGACCCTGTTGCACTTCTGCACCGGCGTCGGGTCGGGGAGCGGCCATGGGCCCACCCCGCCGAAGCCCCAAGCGGGCAAGTTCCCGCAATTCTGAGGGGGATCTGACGGCGGCTCACGAGCCGGGACAAGGAACCGACCCGCGTAGCCCGGCTTCCCCTGCGGGTCGCCCGGAAGAGGTCAGTTCGCCTCGCGGGCGTCTTCCTCGGTCAGCTCCGCAAGAATGCGCGTCATCGTGTTGGGATGCACGCCGAGCATCTTGGCAGCCTTCGTCTTGTGGCCGCGTGTCTCCTCAAGCGCCTGCCGCACCGCCCACCTCCGCAGCACGCTGAGATCGACAACTGGGAGCTTGCCGTCGGCGGTCAATTGCTCGGTCGCGGGCGTGTCACCCTGGACGCTTGCCGCCATTGCTGGATCGATTCCAGGGATCAGCCTGGAACGGGGGGGAAGCTGGGGCTCCATCTGGAGCACGTAGGCCTGTTCGATGATGTGCGACAGTTGGCGGACATTGCCGGGCCAGTCGAAGGCACAGAACTCGGCGAGCGTCTGCGGAGAGGGCTGCCACTGCTCCATCCGGTAGCCCTGGGCATACTCGCGCGAGAAAAAATCGATGAACTCGGGGATGTCCTCGGGGCGCTCACGCAGCGGCGGGATCACGAGTTCGAGCATGTTGAGCCGGAAATAGAGATCCTCGCGGAAGGTTCCCTTGGTCACTTCCGCCTGGAGATCACGATTCGTCGCCGCGACCACCTGAACGTCGATCGGCACCGGCCGCGTCGCTCCCACCGGGAGCACTTCGCGCTGCTGGAGTACGCGGAGGAGTTTTGTCTGCAACTCGGCCGGCATCTCGCCGATCTCGTCGAGGAAGACAACGCCCCCTTCGGCGGCACGGAAGATGCCCAGCGTCTTCCCGTCGGCGCCGCTGAACGCCCCCTTCTCATGTCCGAAAAGCTGGCTCTCGGCGAGGTTGAGCGCGAGCGCTCCACAGTTGACCGGCACGAACGGCTTGCCGGCGCGCGGCCCACTCCGGTGGAGGAGGCGGGCGAGGATCTCCTTGCCGCAGCCGGTCTCACCGATGATGAGGACGGTGCACCCGACCTCGGCAGCCCGATTGATCGATCGGGCGACCCTCTGCATCGCCGGATTTTGACCGAGCACCCAGTCGCGATGGGGGTCGGCGGATGGTGTGTTGGAAGCCATGTCGTGAAAACAGCCCGCCGCGGCGGCACGCCCTATCCCTCTGAGCCGGGGCCTTGCCTTCCCCAGAACTTTCCCATTCTACAGCCTACACATCTCCCATTCGATCCTGAAACGAGAATCCCGTTCAGGATGGCCCAACCGCTCGTCCAGAGCCACGCCTGGGGCGGATTTCCCGATTCTTACGCTTTTCCGGAGGCCCCACCGCCGGCCTCACCGGGCCTCGGAGGCGAAGAAAAGGAGGTGTTGCCAGGGCAGCCGGTCAAATTCCCGCGCGACCCGGAAGCCGGCCGGCTCCAGTTCGGCCCGCACCTGGGCCTTGGTCATCTTATGGAGCGGCTTGATGGGGACGGCGGGATCCTCCCCCCGGAATTCGACGAGCACGAGCTGTCCTTCATCCGAGAGGCTCTCACGGATCCGGGCGAGCATCGCCTCGGGATGAGAAAACTCGTGATACACGTCGACACAGAGCACGAGGTCGATCTCCCCGGCGGGAAGCCGCGGATCGATCGGCGAACCGAGGACGAGCCGGATATTCGTGAGCCCTTCCTGGGCAGCGCGTCGGGAGAGCATCTGCAGCATCTGCGGCTGGATATCGACGGCGTAGACGAGCCCTTCCGGGCCGACCATCCTCGCCAGCTCCAGCGTGTAGAACCCGTTGCCGGCCCCCATGTCACACACCGTCTGCCCCGGCTGCACGCCGAGTGCCTCGAGCATCAGCCGGCAATCCTCCTCGCGCTGCCGGCTCTCACGCACGAGCCACGGGGCGCCGGTGTAGTGCATCGTCTGGGCGATCTCACGCCCCATGTGGAACGGGGCCACCAGCGGGATCGGCACCTTCCGGTCGATATTCATGTCGATCGGCAGGGGACGGTTCCGCGGCGGCGGTCGCTTCACCCGTCTTGCAGTGGCGACTCCCCCCTCTCCATCCGCCACTGCGTCAGGCTCGCCCGCCTCGACGGCGGCGTCATCCGAGGGATCGTCGTCAATCGCGCCGAAGGGATCCGCCTCGATCGGCTCCCCGGAAAACGGATCGCCATCGGGCGCCTGCTGCGTTTCGTCAGCAGGGGCGTCGACCGTGGCACCCTGCCAGGCGAAGGCGATGGGCCCGCACCGAGGGGCGAAAGAAACCAGCGCGGCGACCACCGCAGCCGTGATGACATGCCGCAGGCGCAGGGCGGAAATTACGGAGGGGCACGATCGGTGGCGCGGGAAAGGCTTCATGGGTCTGACCAGTATACGGTGGTCAGCCGTCGCCGGCACCGCCTCTTCAGGCCGCCCGCATGACCGGAAGGCCCGTCACCGTCGGCAGCGCCGCGGCAGCGACACTGGCGATCGTGATCCCATGCGCTTCGGCGAAGGCGGAAAGTGCCTCGCCATCGACGAGAATCGTCTTCCCCGCCTCGATCGCCAGGACGCGGGCACCGGCGGCTTGGAGCGAGCGGAGTGTACCGATGCCGACCGTGGGCATGTCGAACCGCAGATCCTGCTGCGGCTTGGCCACCTTCACCACCACCAGACCACCGCTGGGGCACAGCCTCCCGGCGCGGCGGATGCATTCGTCTGTCCCCTCGATCGCCTCCAAAGCGATCGGGGCCCGATTGCGAACGACGACCGTCTGGCCGATGTCGTGGGCGCCGAGTTCCTTGGCCAAGGTCCATCCGAAGGCGACATCGGCCTGCTCGGCCTGCGAAAGCGGTCTTCCCGCGAGCACCCCCGGTGCGGCGAGAAGTTGCGGGGCGAAGTCGGTGGCGGGGCAGATCCGCACGCCGCCGGCATCGAATGTGGTCGCGATCGCCGCGAGGAGGGAGTCATCACGGTTGTCGCGACGCTTGCTGACGAAGTGTGGCCAGAAGGTCTTCAGTCCTGTCCAGTCGGGGAGAAGATCGCGCCACGCACCGGGGGCGAACAGCTTCACCTTGTGAACCTTCCCCGCCATCGTCGCCCGGCGGACACCATGCCGTCGGAAGAAGGCCACCGCCCCGCCGATCTCGGCCAGCCGCACCGTGCCGTAGTGGTCGGCAAGGGGCTCGAGCTCGGCGTCGGCATGGCCGCGGATCGCCAGGATCGCGGTCCTCCCCCCCTGCCGCCGCACCGCCTCGGCGACCATCACGGGATAGCGCCCCCATCCGGCGAGGATCCCGATCGTCTCGCCGCGCAAGTCGAGCGCCTCGATGGCAGGGGATGGCGGAGTGTCTGGCAGATCGTGGTGCATGGCAGCGGATTGAGATCGTTGGACTTCGGTCGCGGACTTCGTGGGCGGGAAGGGTTCCTCACGCGGCCCGCGTCGCCCCACTGCCGTCGTTCCCCTCCAGCGTGGCGACACGGGAAGTGAGATCCTTGAGGGTCTTGCGCATCTCGGGGAGCTTGCTCATCGTCGCCAGCTGCAGCTTGCGGTCGCGGAGTTCGATCGCCGGTTCACCAAGGACGGTGATGCCGGGGGGAATGTCGCTCGAGACCCCCGAGCGGGCACCGAGGATGGCCCGGTCGCCGATGTGGACATGGTCACGCACCCCA
>CANGIH010000299.1 GCA_947453875.1 Planctomycetaceae bacterium
AGGCAGGATCACCGTGGCGCGGGGGGAGTTGTCCGTCGCCCGGGCCGACTTCGATCAGGCAGAAGCGGCAGTGCCGGTCTCGACGGAGACCTCACCTTCGCCCCAGTTCGACCCGCTGCGCATTTCGCTGGTCGGGCATCGCGATGGGATTATCGCAATGCATGCAGCCCTCGAAGCCCTGCCGAGGTGGCGGCGTGCCCGTGAACCCGTCCTCGCGGCGGCGGCTCGCTTGGACGCCGCTCACGCCTCCGGCGATGACCGCGACTGGCTCCGCTCCTACGCGGCCGCCTCCGACGAAATCACCGCGGCGAACGAGGCGGTCCAGTTCCTCCAGGAACTCACCCGACTGGCGCAAGCGGCGGGCTGGGACGACGAAGCGCGAGCCCTGTGGGAGAGGGCGGCCGGCCGGCTCCCGAACGACTTCCGGCCCCATCTGGCTCTGGCCATCGACGCCGCCACCACCGGCGAAGCCGAAGCGGCAGCGGCCGCAGCCTCGCGGGTGGTCACGATCGAGGGAACGGCTTCGCCCCGCGGGCGCGTGGCCTCGGCGGCGGCGATCATCGCGGCCATCCGCGCGGCGAACGACGGGCGATCTTCGGCGCCGACCGTACCGGCCGATTCGCGAGACAAGCAACTGCAAGAAGCCAGATCGCTCCTCGTGGAGGCCGGAAACGATCGCAAACGCTGGCAGCCGGTGGCCGTGCTTCTGGCAAACATCGAGTCGCTCGAGGGAAACTCGATGGCCGCGGCCAGCCACCTCCAGCGTGCTCTTGACCATGGCCCGAGCGACCCTCGGCTGGTGCTCGACCTCGCGGCGACGTTTGATCGCTGCCTTCGTCAGGCCGATGCGGAGCGATTCCGGGACACGGTGGCCCCCGCGGGCGTCGGCGGCGGCGACCGGCTGGCGATCGACGCATCCATCCGAGTCGAGGATTTCCGCTCCGCCGCGGAGCGGTCACTCGTCACGATCGACGTGGGGAAGGCCGACCTGCAGACACTTCTGTGGCTCAGCCGTCTCTGCTCGCGGGCCGATTTGCCGCTCCAGGCGTTTGAATTGGCGACGAAGGCCACGAAACTGGCCCCCGCCGTCCCCGATGGATGGCTTCGGCTCATGCAGTGCCGGCTGGCGGAGTCGAACGAGGCCGAGGCGGACGCAGTTCTGGCTGCGGGATGCGATGCCGTCCCTCCCGAGCAGCGACGTCTTCTCCAGGCGCGTGGCGACGCGATCGTGGGGCGGAATTCCGAGGCCGAACGCGGCTTTCGTGAAGCGCTCGAACATGGCGGTGACGATCCCGCCCCGGCCGCGTTTCTCGTCGACTTCCTACTCCAGCAGGGACGAGGAAAGGATGCAGAAACGATTCTCCAGGAAGTGATCTCCGGCCGCTGGGGGGAGCGTTTCGACCTGCAGATATGGGCCAACGCACGAATGCGAACGCTCCGGGATGCTGCCACGAGGCAGTGACTCAAGGCTTGTCAGCGGAACGCTGACGGGCTTCCCCCGCTGCCGTACGGACATCCTTTCCACCTGATGCTGCCGCCGCCGTGGCATGTCGGCGTCACTCGCCGAATGGCGGACAGCCTCCGAGGGAGCCACCGTCACCTCACCCATGACGCAGATCAAGTATCGGGCCGACATCGACGGACTCCGAGCCGTGGCCGTACTGGCGGTCGTGGCCTTCCATGCCTGCCCCGCGTGGCTGCCGGGCGGTTTCATCGGTGTCGACATGTTCTTCGTCATTTCTGGCTACCTCATCAGCGGCATCATCTACAAGGGGCAGCGGGAGAACTCATTCACCTACGCTGACTTCTACGCCCGACGCGTGCGCAGGATCTTCCCCGCCCTCCTCGCCGCCGTCGTCCTCTGTCTCGCCTACGGCTGGCTCGTCCTCCTTCCCGCCGAGTTCGAGCAACTCGGCGGTCACGTCGCTGCTGGCACCGTCTTCCTCCAAAACGTCGCGTTCTGGGGCGAGAGCGGATACTTCGACTCAACCGGCAGCCTCAAGCCCCTTCTTCACCTTTGGTCGCTCGCGGTCGAGGAGCAGATCTATCTCGTCTTCCCTCCACTGGTGCTGCTCTTCCTCCGGATGCGCTGGCCGATCGGCACCATGCTCACCATCCTGCTGGCGGCGTCGTTCGTCGCCAATCTGCTCATGGCCGGCCGATCGGTCTCCGCCGACTTCTATCTCACGCCCTTCCGGGCCTGGGAGTTCCTCGCCGGGGCGATCCTCGCGTGGATCCACGATCGCCGAGGCCAGGCCGCCGACGGATCCTTACTCAGCGAGATCACCTCGTGGACCGGCGTCGCCACCCTGGCGGCGGGCATGGCATGGATCGACCAGCGCGAGCCCTATCCTGGCTGGCGCGCCGTCGTGCCGATGCTCGGCACGATCCTCCTGATCGCCGCCGGAAGGGCGGCGTCGTTCAACCGGTTCGTGCTCTCGCTCGCGCCGGTCGTCTGGGTCGGGCTCATCAGCTACCCACTCTACCTCTTCCATTGGCCGCTCATCTCGTTCGTCCACATCGTCGAGGGGGCCGCCCCCGATCCGCGGCACGTCGCCGTCGCGGTGGCCTTGAGTGTCGTCCTCGCCGTCGCCACCTACTACGGCCTCGAGAGGCAGGTCCGCCACAGCCGTTCTCGCTGGACCGTTCCCATTCTCCTCGCGGGGTTTCTCACCGTCGGTGCCGCAGGGGCCGGCGTCTGGAGGGGGACGATCTCCCCCCAGGCCCCGTCGCGCGAGGTGACGAAAGTCGACGAGGCGATCGAAGAGGGGCAACATCAATGGGAGCAATACTCTGCAGGCTTTCGACGCTCGAGCGATCGGGGCATCGGAGTGTGGCGAGTCGGAGGAACCGGGAGACAGACCGTCTTCTTTGGTGACAGCACGATGATGATGATGGCGCCGAGGGTCGAGATGCTTTTGAAAAGCGAATCAGCGACCTCGCGAGGCGCCACCTTCATCGTGTGCGGGGGCTTGTGTCCGGTTCCTGGCGCCCACCACCCGACACGCCAATACCATGAGAATCTGATGCCCGTGTTGGAGGATGAGTTGCGGACGAACCCTGCAATCGATCGCGTCGTGATCAGCGGACTTTGGAAATCGCACTTTGCGAACTGGACGGAATGGTCGATCGAAGGCGTTTCCTTGGGCGCAAATGCGGGTCGCCAGAAAGCCCTTGCTTCCCTCTCGGAGTTTATCGGTCGCCTCGTTGCATCGGGAAAACGGGTGACGCTCTTGATGGCCATGCCTCAAGCCTCACAACTCGCTCCCAAAAACATGCTCACCCGAAGCTTTTTCGGGAGCCGGACTGTCGCTGTCACGCCGTTGTCCGTCGATGACTTCCAGTCGATGATCGCAGGCTCGCGGCTTGACGACGTGGCCGTGGCCGCTGAGGCGAGCGGTGCCATGGTCATCGATCCCCTTCCCTTCCTTTGCCGCGACGGCATATGCATCTCGACCGATGAATTCGGGCCGATACGCTACGACGACCTCCATTTGCGTGCGGCATTCGTCCGCGACCACGTCACCTACCTCGACGCCACCGTATCCGACGATCCGGCGGCGGACCGCGTGCCCGGAGCCACCCCGCCAGGGAGATGGGCCGAGCGATCGGCGGCACGCATGCCGGCGAGATGGAATCTTGTCGCGCACGGTTCGGCGCGGGCGACGCTCACTTCCGATCCTGAGGGCGCGATGAAGGTCGACATCGAGCGCATCGGCGACGGCAAGCCCTGGCAGATCCAACTCCGCGGCCCGACCGTCGCCATCCGTGCCACGCGACGCTACACGGTGTCATTCCGTGCCCGGGCCGCACGACCACGGACGGTGGTCGTGACGGTCACCGTGGATAGGGCCCCCTGGGAATCGGCCGGGCTCTTCCAGAAAGCGACGCTGGGTGACGAGTGGCAGGACGTCCGCTTCGATTTCGAGGGGAGTATCGACGAGGACGCCTGCCTGCTCCGATTCAACCTCGCCGCGAGCGATGTGACGTGCGAATTCGCCGACGTCGTCATCGGCCCGGCAGACGGCCCCTGACTCACGCCTCGCCTCCGCCTTCA
>CANGIH010000300.1 GCA_947453875.1 Planctomycetaceae bacterium
GCGGGACTTTTCCGATCGAGTCTCACGGACGATCGACAGGCATGCCGGCATGCGGTTGCCACAACGGTTCACACTCGTCACCGAACTCTCGGCGATGCTCGGTTCGGCCGGACACGCCAGAGGCGGATCGGTGCTAAGGGCAGCCTGACGCCGCCCAATGACGCGACGGCACCCGCGGCCGACGTCAGAGCGCTCAACTCTTCGCCGTATCGAGAACCGACCAGCTGAGATAGGCCACGATCAACGCGGCGAGGAGAAATCCCACGTCAAGCGGCACGCTCACGCGGCGGAAGGGGACCTTGACCGCCAAATCGGCGAGAAAAAGGATTCCGACGAGTCCGGAGACGATCATCCCCGTCATTGGCAAGAACTTCGTCTCCGGACTGGATCTCCCACTACCGAGACCGTTGCCACCACCGAAACAGACTCGATCGTCGAGTCGGATCGGCCCCACCCCCGGATATCCTAGGGAATCACGGAAACCGACCGGTGGGGATTATGGCTTGAACCAGCCGTTCCCGCCATCCGGCTCCCGTCATCCCCTCCACATTCTCCGTGGAATCGCATCCCATGGCCCGATCCGCCCCCCACTTCCCCGCCGCAGCCGCGTCCTCGGCTTCCCGCTCCGCCCAGGTGCCGGAGGGCGTGACGGCGGTCTACACCGGTTCTTTCGACCCGATCACCCTCGGCCATCTCGACGTGGTCGAACGAGCGGCACGGATCTTCGGCAGGGTTGTCGTGGGGGTCGGCATCAATCCCGACAAGCACGCGATGTTCTCCCTCGAGGAACGGGTGACGCTCGTCAAGGAGTCGGTGGCCCACCTCGCCAACGTCCATGTCGCGCTCTACAGCGGGCTGTCGGTGGCATTCGTGCGCGAGCAGGGCGCAAGGGTGCTGCTCCGCGGCGTCCGCTCGCTGACCGACATCGACGCCGAGTTCACCATGACGCTCGCCAACCGCAAGCTCGACCCGGGAGTCGAGACGGTGTTCCTCATGTCCGACTCGCAGTACTCCCACATCTCGTCATCGCTGCTCAAGCAGATCACGCCGCTCGCCGCCGACGAGGCCTTGCGGCAGTTCGTCCCCACGCCGGTCGTGGCGGCGCTGCGTGCCAAGCTCGCCTGCGAGTGACCGGCCGCCCGGCCTCTGCCACCGACACGGGAACCCGGGCCACGCTCAGTTGGCGCTCGCCCTGGCCGAAGAATCGCCCCCCTCGAAGTGCTGCCGGAGATACCGGGCACGTTCGATGTCGTCGCTCGACTCGCCATCCACCCCGCGGAGCTTCTGCAGGTGGGCGGGCTGCGTGCGGATGAGGAGCGAATTGATGTCTGAGATCTTCACGTCGCCGATGAGCCCGAGGAGCACCCCCATCCGCACCCGCGAGAGGAGCTGCATCGTCTCCTCGTTGCTGATCGTCTGGGCCGTCCGCAGGATGCCATAGGCCCGGCTTACCTGATCGTGGACATTCTGCTGCGTTTCGCGGACGAGAAATTCGCGGGCACGTCGCTCGTAGTCGATGAGCACCGGCACCACGTCGGCCACCTGCTGGACGAGCTCGTCCTCGGTGCGGCCCAGCGTCGTCTGATTCGAGATCTGGTAGAAGTCGCCCATGGCCTGCGAGCCCTCACCGTAGAGCCCGCGGACGGCCAACGAGATCTTGTGGAGGCTGCGAAAAACCTTGTCGATCTGCCGGGTGATGACGAGCGCCGGGAGATGGAGCATGACGCTCACCCGGATTCCCGTGCCGACGTTGGTCGGGCAGGCGGTGAGGTAGCCCCAGCGGGGATGGAAGGCGTAGGAGACCACCTTCTCGATCTGATCATCCACCACCTTGATCTGATCCCACGCACCGTGCAGGTCGAGCCCGCTGTGCATGCACTGGATGCGGAGGTGATCCTCCTCGTTGATCATCAGGCTGACCTGCTCGAGCCTGTCGATCGCCACCCCCCTGGCCCCCTGCGCGTCGGCATGCTCGCGGCTGATGAGCTGACGCTCGACGAGAAACCTGCGGTCGATCTCCTCGAGGTGACCGACATCGATGTAGTCGAGCTCACGGCCCACAGGCACCGAGGCGATCCGCTCGCGGAGCATCCGCTCGGTGTCGGCCCGATCCTGCTCGGTGGCCCGGCTGACGAAGGGGAACTGCGCGAGATTCCTCGCCAATCGCACGCGGCTGCTCATGACGATGTCGGACTCCGGACCGGTGCCACGGAGCCACTCGCCGATCGAATTGGTGAGCGTGTCGAGCCTCATGCCTTCCCCTCCCCGGTACCGCCGGACTGGCCGGTCGCCCCGCCCGACGGCGGTGCCCATGCCTCCTCGATGGCCCGGATCTCGTCACGTGCCTCCTTGGCAGATTCGTAATCCTCCCGGGAAATCGCGTCCTTCATCCCGCGACGGAGGCCGATGATCGCGGTCAGGCCATCGGTGCCAAATTTCTCGTCGGCCGCGATCGGCACCTGTCGGGACGGGCGCCGGCCGGTGTGTTCGGTGGCCCCGTGGATGTTGGCGATGAGCGGCTCGAGTTCGGCTTCGAACTGGATGTAATCATGGGGGCAGCCGAGGCGGCCCTGGTTGCGGAACTCGAAAAACGTGATCCCGCACATGTCGCAGCAGCGCTGGTCGAGGACGGCCAGATCGTCCGCGGTCTGGCCGACTCCGAGGGGCGTCGACAGCCCGCTTCCCTTCGAGCTCCCCCCCTCCGCCGACGAGGACCCTTCCGGATCGGCACCCTCCGACTGATTGAGGTAGGTGCGGGCATGATCCTCGCAGAGGTGGACCTCGCGGACGTTGCCCGCCTCCAACTCGGTGATGTGGAACACCGCCGGGTTGTCACACTGCTGGCATTTCATGGCATCCCCGCACACATCGGCTCGGTCGATCCGGTTCCATCTCAGGCGCCACACGGGGCACACCGCCTGAAGCGGACGGTTGAATCATATCCGTTCCGGCCCCGCAAGGTCGCCCCCATTGTCTCCGCCGCCATCCACCGAACGCCGCTTTTGAGCACGCCGGCGGGCGACGCCGCCCTGCCGCTGCCCCGTCCGTCGGCGCGGCGTGGCCACTGCAGGCCGGGAGCGACGCGGCGTGTTGGAGGTGGATGCCATGCCGGAGTAATCTGTGCGGGCTTCCAGCACCACCGCCCGACAGAGCCCCCATGCCGTCCGCTCACCCCACCCCGGACACCTGTCTTCCCGACGCCGAACGCTTCCGGAGGCTCGCGGCCAATCACCGCCTCGTGCCGGTCTGGCGGCGGCTCTTCGCCGACGGCCTCACCCCCTTGTCGGCGTTTGCCCGCCTCGACGGCGGCACCTGCGGTTGCCTGTTTGAAAGCGTCGTTGGCGGCGAGAAGGTGGGGCGTTACAGCTTTCTTGGCGCCGACCCCTTCCTCCTCCTCGAAGCCAGGGGGCAGACTGTCACGATCAGCGGAACGGGAGTCGCCACGGAGACTGTTCATGCGGACGATCCGTTTGCCGAACTCGAACGCCGCATGGCACCTTTTCGCCCCGCGCACCTCCCGGAACTCCCTCCATTCACCAGCGGCGTAGTCGGCTACGCGGCCTATGACGCGGTGCGCTATGTCGAGCATCTTCCCGACGCCCCCACCGACGACCTCCATCTCCCCGACCTGAGCTTCGCCTTCTACGACCGGCTGGTGGTTTTCGACAACGTCACGAAGTCGCTCGACGTGGTCGTCCTCGCCGACATCGGGGACGGCAGCCCCGGCGCCATCGAGGCGGGGCGCACGAAGGCCCGCGAGCGCATCGACGCCACGATCGGCCAACTCTACGCCCCTTCCGACTGGCCATCGGCCGCAGACATCGGCCCCCGCCGTGAGCCCCACTGCCTCATGGAAGGCACGGCCCACTCCACGTTCAGCCGCGAGGCCTTCCTCGCCGCGGTCGACAGGGCGATCGAATACATCCGTTCGGGTGACGCCTTCCAGGTGGTGCTCAGCAGGCGGATCGAGGTCCCATGCGACTTCCCGCCGATCGAGCTCTACCGCACCCTGCGGGTGGTCAATCCGAGCCCGTTCATGTTATTCCTCCGCAC
>CANGIH010000301.1 GCA_947453875.1 Planctomycetaceae bacterium
ATTGATCCGATTCTTGGGGCCCGCCGCAAGGGCGGGCGGGCCGGGGTGGCGGAGCGGAACCGGCCACCCCCACTCCCCGTCGTCCGGCCGGGCCGCATGTCGCTCTTGTCGGTCGTGCGCCACGACCGATACATTTGCGGTTTTCCCCATTCCCGGCCTCGGCCGGCCCCGCCGCGGGTCCGTAGACACCATGCAGCGTTTCCTTTCGACGGCGAGCCCGGCGATCCTGTTTGCCCAGGAGCAGACAGCGCCCCTGCCGGGGCAACTCATTCTTCAGGTGCTCCCGTTCCTGCTGGTGGGGGTGGCTGCCTGGGCGCTGCTGTTCAAGCCGGAGAAGGAGCGTCTCAAGCGGCAACAGGATCTCCTCGGCGCCCTGAAGAAGAATGACCGTGTTCTCACCACCTCCGGGATCTACGGCACCGTCGCCAACGTCGATCGGGACTCCGGCCGCGTGACGTTGAAGATCGACGAAGCCTCCAACGTCAAGATTCAGGTGGCGCTCTCCACGATCGCGTCGGTTCTCGACGCGTCGACGGAGAATGCCCCTGCGAGCGGTTGAACTCCCCCCGATCCCCCCTTCCTCCCGCACACGTTCGATACCGAAAGAAAGAAGCGAGTCTGCGAGCCATGCAACCGTCCATTCTCCTCCCCCTCGCCCAAGCCGCGGCAGCCGCCGCGACGGAAGTCGCCGCCACCACCACCCAGATGCTCCCCTGGTGGCGGACCGGATACGGGGTGTGGTTGCTGGCCCTGGCGACGATCGCTCTTCCCACGCTCCTGGCATGGTTTCTGGCCAAGCAGCTGCGCGCCTCCGACATGTGGGGCCGGTTGGCCACGGTGCTCACCGCGCTGACGGCGGCCCTGGCAATCATCGCCCTCGGTTGGCCACCGCGACTGGGCATCGACCTCAAGGGGGGCGTGATCCTCGTCTACGAGATCGACTCTTCCAAGCAGGTTGGCGGCCAGGTGGACGATGCGATGTCGAAGATCGAGACGCTTCTCTCCAGCCGCGAGGGGCGGCTCGGCAGCGCCACCCGCACCCCCGATGGCCGGATCGCGGTCCGCCTCGAATCGACCGATGCCGCGGCCCGCGAATCGTTCATCGACGGCGTGAAGCAACTCGACTTCGGCGCCGCGAAGGTGCGCCTGGCAGAAGCCCCCAAATCGGGTGACTCGCTCGATCTGACCTTCGACGTCGAGGGGCAGTTGGTGGCGGTTGACATGGACAAGCTCGTGGCCGCCGTGGCCCGTCGAGTCAATCCGGGTGGCCAGAAGGAAGTCACGGTCCGCCGTTACGGCCTCGATCAACTCGAGGTGATCGTGCCCGAGGTCGATCAGTCCGAGGTCGATCAGATCAAGAAGATCGTGTCGAGTGCCGGCGTGCTCGAATTCAGGATCACCGCCAACCGGGACGACGCCAGGCATCGCCGTGTGATTGAACTCGGCGAGCGCTCGCCTGGCGAGACGGTGATCGACGGAGGCACCCCGATCGGCCGCTGGGTGCAACTCGACACCACGAAATTCGACGCCGACGAAAGCCGGTTTCTCGTCACCCGCAAGGCCGCCGATGGCGGGGTCGACGTCCTCGTGGTCCTCGATCGGTTCGACGTCACCGGCGGATACCTCGCCAGGTCGAGTTCGAGCTTCGACGAGAACCTCCGCCCGAGCGTCAATTTCTCCTTCAACTCCGCCGGGGCGAGCCTGTTCAACGTGCTCACCAGCAGCAACCTTCCCGATCCTGCAAACCGGCTCAAGAGCAGGCTCGGGATCGTGCTCGACGGGGTGCTCCTCTCGGCCCCAGGAATCGAGAGCGCGATCTCGTCCAATGGGCGGATCACGGGCAACTTCCGCCAGTCCGACGTCGACTTCCTGGTGGGGGTTCTCAATGCCGGCAGCCTGCCGGCTGCCCTCTACAGTGAGCCGATCAGCGAGCAGCGGATCAGCCCGCAACTCGGTGCAGATACGATCCGCTCCGGGGCCCGGGCAATGGCGATGGCAACGATCGTCGTGCTGGCGTTCATGCTTGCTTACTACCGGTTCTCCGGGTTCGTCGCCGATCTCGCGGTGCTCCTCAATATCCTTCTGGTCGTCGCCCTGATGATCTCGATCAAGGCGGCATTCACGCTCGCCGGCCTTGCCGGTCTCGTGCTCTCGGTGGGGATGGCGGTCGACGCCAACGTGCTCATCTACGAGCGGATGCGCGAGGAGACGGAACGCGGCGCGGCCCTGAGGATGGCGATCCGCAATGGCTTCCAGCGGGCGTTCTCTACGATCCTCGACTCCAACCTCACCACGGTCATCTCCGGCGTGGTGCTGTTCTTCATCGGCACCGATCAGCTCAAGGGCTTTGCCGTCACTTTGATCCTCGGCCTCGTCCTCAACCTGTTCACCGCGGTGTTCTGCTCCCGCGTCATGTTCGACCTCGCGGAACGGAACGGCTGGATCCGCCGGCTCAACATGGCGAAGATCTTCGGGGTGACAAACTTTGAGTTCGTGAAATGGATGCGTCCCGCGATCGTCGCGTCGGCGCTGTTCATTCTCGGCGGTCTGGCCGCCGCCGCGCAGCGGGGACAGGGCCTGTTCGACATCGACTTCACCGGCGGCACGAGCGTGCAGGTGGCCTTCAAGGATGGCCAGGCCCCTGACATCGCCGAGGTCCGGCAGGCCGTCAAGGCGCTCCCCGACACGGCCGTCAGCGGGATCAGCGTCGATGGCGAATCGCAACCGCGGTTCAAGATCGACACCTCGCTCCGCGATACCGCCGAGGTCCAGAGGACGCTTCAGGAGGTCTTTCCGGGGAGGTTGCTCACCTATGCCATGAGCTACGGCGATATGGCGGCTGCACCCGTCGCGGAAGGGGAGGGCGCGAAGACGACCGCCAGCCTGGAGTTCCCGGCGAAGATCAACCAGGCCACGCTCCGGGAGTCGATCGAGGCCACGCTCGCGGCAGAGGGGGTCGGGGCTGTGCCCTTTGCGGTCGAGTCGCCAGGCGCCGTGACCCGCTCGAAACCGTACGAGAAGTGGACGCTGTCGTCGGGGATGGATGCCGCGACGACGACCCGCGTCCTCGACCGGATGAAGTCCGACCTCTCCGGGACGCCGGTCTACCTTTCGGCCAACTCGATCGGTGGCAAGGTGGCCGGCAACACGAAGGTCACTGCGTTGTGGGCGTTGCTCGTCAGTTTGGCGATGATCGTCCTCTACGTCTGGCTGCGATTCCAGAACGTCGCCTTCGGTCTCGCGGCGGTGGTGGCACTGATCCACGACGTCCTCGTGGCTGTGGCCTGCCTCGCCCTCTCCCACTTCATCGCGCCGTTCATGGGCTGGGCCCTCGTCGATGATTTCAAGATCAGCCTCGATGTCGTGGCGGCTCTGCTCACGATCATCGGGTTCTCGATCAACGACACCATCGTGATCTTCGACCGGCTCCGAGAACTGCGTGGCAAGGCCCAGTTTGTGACCGGCGCCATGGTCGACAAGGCCGTCAACCAAACCCTGAGCCGGACGATCCTCACCTCTGGCACAGCCTTCCTGGCGACTCTCATCCTCTATCTTTTCGGCGGGGCGGGGATCCATGCCTTCGCCTTCACGATGCTCATCGGCATCATCACCGGCACCTACAGCACGATCTATATCGCCTCGCCGATCGTGCTCTGGCTGCAGAATCGATTCGGTGGCGAACCGGTGCGTGCCACCGCCACGCGTGCCACCGGAGCGGCATGAGGGCTTGGGCTGGGCTGTCGGCGTCGGCGCACCCGGAGTGAGTGACTTTGCGGGCCCTGCGGGTCGGGGCGACCCGCAGGGGACGATTCAAGGAATGATCGAGGTTCCGTCGCAGCCGTTCGGGCTGGGCCGGGGCTAGAGTTGCCTGGAGTGTCCACGCTGGCACGAGGGTGACGACGATGATGCGCACGGTGCGGTTTCTGACGGGGTTGGTGATGGTCGTCGCGGGGGTGTCGCTGGCGGCACCGATGGCAACGCGACTGGGGTCTGCCAAGTTTGTTGCCGCCGATGCAAGCCGGCCCGAAGGAGCC
>CANGIH010000302.1 GCA_947453875.1 Planctomycetaceae bacterium
AGAAGCCACCGCTCGCACGGTAGAGGGTGGGGGATTCGCTGGAGAACGTCGTCGTGTAGAAATCGAGGCGGCCGTCGCCATCGATATCGGCGGCATCGACTCCCATGTTTCCTTGGGCACGGCCCTCCCCGTCAAAGGCGATGCCGCGGAACACCGCCACTTCCTCGAAGCGTCCTGCTCCGTCGTTCTCGAAGAGAAAATTGGCCATCTCGTCGTTCATCACGAGCAGGTCGGGATCGCCGTCGGCATCATGGTCAGCGGCGATCACCCCCATGCCTCTTCCGGCCGCGTCGGCGATGCCGGACGCGATACTGATGTCGCTGAACGTGCCGTCGCCCGAGTTGTGGTAGAGCCTGTCGGGAGCGGGGGGATGGTCGAGTGGGCTGGGAAAGACCATCTCCCCTTCGAGAAGACGCTCCGGGCTGGTCTCCGGGTCGAAGACGACGTAGCTGGAGGCGTAGAGATCGAGGAATCCGTCGAGATCCGCATCGAGGAAGGCGACGCCCGCCCCGGTGTGGCCAGCCCCGGGAACTCCGGCGGAATCGGTGGCATCGACGAATCTCCCGTCACCCTCGTTGTGGAGGAGAAGGTTCTCACCAACCCGCGTGATGGCGATGTCGGGGAGTCCGTCCTCGTCGTAATCGGCGACCGCGACTCCCATCGCCAACCCGGCATGCGCCACACCGGCACGGTCGGTGACGTCGCGAAAATGGAAATCGCCCTCGTTGCGGTAGAGCCGGCTCGTATGCAAGGGGCTGCCATCGTCAGAGGTGCCGATCGCTCCACCGAGAAGAAGGATATCGACGAGGCCGTCGCCGTCGTAATCGAACAGCGCCAAGCCGGCCGCCACGGCCTCCGGCAGGAAGCGTTTTCCGGCCGTGCCGGGGTGGTGCAGAAAATCGATGCCGCAACTCGCACGCCTGTCGGCAAAAAGGATTCCGTGTGAGCCGGATCCCGCGGCCGGGGAGGGGGCCACAGTCCCGCCGGGAGGAGGCGGAGCGGGCCTCGTGTCGACCGCCTCGACTTCCTTGCGAGACTCGACCGGGGGAGGCGTCCGTCCACAACCGCCGATCGCGGCGGCCATCAGCGCCACGATCAGCTCGATCGATCGCCGTGGCATGTTCATGGCTGCGACTTGAGCTTTTGGTAGGTCTGCTGGTAGCGACGGTCCTGCGGGGCGAGCTTGATCGCCCGCTCGAGCGCGCCGAGGGCCTCCTCGCGGTCACCGGAGCGGACGAGCATGTCGGCCAGCACGTAGAGGTTGGGCGCCGTCGGCTCCGCCGCGACCGATCGCCGCGCGAGTGCGAGCGCCTCGGAGGCATCGCTCGGCGCGACGACCCGAGCCAGAAGCGCCAGTGCTCCACCATGGCGCGGCGACAGCTCCACACCCTTGCGCAGCGCCGATTCGGCCTCGTCGCCACGCCCCTGGGCGAGGGCCATCTGACCAAGGGCAATCCAGGCGGCAGGGGAGGTCGGGGCGTGAACGCACCATGCACGCAGCACGGCAATCGCCTCGGCAGACCGGCCACTGCGGGAGAGAATCGCAGCCAACAACTCCCTCGATGGGCCAAGATTTTCATCGAGTTCGATCGCCCGCAGCGACGTCTTCTCTGCCCCCGGAAGATCGCCACGGACGGCCAGGAGCAACGATGCGTCGTGATGGGTGGCGGCCGCCCACTGCCGCGGCGCCGCCGCATCGGCCTCCTGCGCCCTTCCTGATCGATAGCGGTCGACCTTCTCCCCCTGAAGCTTTGCGACCGTGGCCAGGTGTGCCTTCGCACCCTCGACGTCTCCGAGCGACTGCAGCGCCTTGCCGAGCCCCTGATGGGCATCGCGGGAGTCGGGATCGAGTTCCAGCGCGCGCTCGAAGGCTGTCCGTGAGGCCGCCGCGTCAGCCTGGAGCATCCGGGTCTTGCCGAGGGCAGACCATCCCGGCGACGAACTCGGATGGGCGGCAAGAAAAGTCTCGAGGAGATCGGCCGCGGCGGCGAAATCCCCCCGTTGGAGGAGCGCGTCTGCGAGTTGGCCGACGACGGGGATCGCGCCAGGATCGATCGCCAGCGCCTGTCGGAATCGCTTCTCCGCCTCTTCAGCATCGCCGCGCGCAAGCGCGACATCGCCGATCTGAATGAGCGCTTCGGCATAGCGGTCATCGAGGGTGAGGCAGTGCGTCCAGATCCGGATGGCCCCGTCGGTGTCACCAAAGTGACGATGCACGACCGCCAGGAGATTCCACCCCGCCGGATCCTGCGGGGCCGATCTCGCCACCTGCTCGGCAAGCGCGAGGCATTCGTCGCGGAGCTCCACGGCCGCCGCCGCATCGGGTGTGTCGGTGGCTGGCTCGAATGAGGGGCGATGGAGGAGTTCGATTTCAGCCGCCTGGGATGGTGTCGTCCCTGCAGCTTCCGCGCCCTTGTCCGCACCGGGCCGACCGGGCGGCGCTGGACGCTGGTCGCACCCCGAAAGGGCAATTCCTGCCAGTAGGGGCACAAGCACGCAGACGCGGCCCAGCAGGCGTGCCCAGGCTACGATCTCACGGATCCCCCTCATACCATCCTCAAAAAAAGCAGTTCCGGATACTGCCGCCCCGGGTAAGAAAGAATCCCAAACCCCTGAGCCGAGTATAAGGCTCCGCCGAGAGGGGAGGCCAATGGTTCCCCCCCGGGCCGTTGACCAGCATGGCACGTCAGGGGGCATAATGATCTTCCATTCCCGTTGTCCCGGAGGCTCCCACGTGCGCACCAAGCTCCTGCGGTCGATCATCCTTGCCACCCCGATCGTCGCCGCGGCCTTTGTTCCGCAATCGGCACTGGCTGAGGAGTCAGCACTGCTCCCCGGCGCCCGAGTGGCGATCGTCGGCGACTCGATCACCGAGCAGAAGCTCTACAGCAAGTTCGTGGAGTGCTGGTTGCAGGCCTGCTCCGGCGTGCCCGACCTCCGCGTCATGCAGTTCGGGTGGGGCGGGGAGACTGCCGGCGGCTTCGCCAATCGGGCCGACAACGACCTGGGCGTCTTCAGCCCCAATATCGTCACCCTCTGCTACGGCATGAACGACGGCGGCTACCAGCCCTGGAAGAGCGAGATCGGGGAGTCCTACGAACAGAACATGCGCAGGGTGCTCGATCGGCTCGCCGCCATGGGGGTCAAGGAAGTCGTGGTCGGATCCCCCGGTGCGGTCGACACCAACTTCTTCCGCCCCGGCCAGACGATGGGGGAAAAGCCTTCTCATGTCGCCTACAACGACACCCTTTCCCGGCTGCGTGATATCGACCGGTCGCTGGCCGCCGAAAAGGGGCAACGCTTCGCCGACGTCCACGCCGCGATGGTCGATGCGATGTCGAAGGCGAATGCCGCGATCGGGCCGAAGTATGACGTCTGCGGAGGCGATGGTTTTCACCCCGGCCCCAACGGCCAACTCCTCATGGCCTACGCATTCCTGAAGGGCCTCGGCGTCGACGGCACCATCGGCCGGATCGACCTCGACATGACCACCGGCATGGCGAAGGCCACGGCAGGGCAGGGAGTGATCGCGGCGAAAAAGTCTGGGAACTCGATGTCGGTCGAGATCGACAGCCGTCGCTGGCCGTTCTGCTTCGACGGGGATGGGGCATCGAGTTCGAGCACGCGGAGCATCGTTCCCTTCGTGCCCTTCAACGACGAGCTCAACCGCTACCTCCTCGTGGTGCGAGGAATGCCGACGGCGAAGGGGAAGGTGACCTGGGGGCCGGAATCACGGGAGTTCACCCGCGAGCAACTGGCTGCCGGCGTCAATCTCGCCGCGGAGTTTCCGCGGACCCCGTTCGACGAGCCATTCGCCCACTTGCAGGCGGCGGTGGCCGAGAAGCAGAACTTCGAGACCTTCATGATCAAGCAGATCGTCACCGACTTCCGGCACATTCCCGACATCACCACCGATCCCGAAGCGCAGGCTGCGGCCAAAGTGCTGACGGGCAAGCTTCTGCGTCGCTGGGAGCAGATGGAAGAGGCGGTGCATGACCGCATCGTGCCCGTGAGGCATTCCCT
>CANGIH010000303.1 GCA_947453875.1 Planctomycetaceae bacterium
ATCCTCAAGGGGGTCATCGACTATTTCTTCGAGCGGTTTGGCCCCGTCACCTGCAAGTCTGGGGACGTCTGCACCGGCGCTGGAGACGCCGCCCAACTGACCGATTTCGGCGACGAGGACAGCCACGATCTTTTCGACCTCCGCCACTCGCGCGCCGTGATCCTGTGGGGCAAGAACCTGCATGTCTCGAGCGTCCATCTGATTCCGGTGCTGCTTGAGGCACGCGCTCGGGGCGCCAGGCTCGTCTCGGTCGATCCGGTGTTCCACAAGACTGCGGCGCTGTGCGACCTGTTCATCCAGCCGCGCCCGGGTGGAGACATCCCGCTGGCGCTTGGCGTGGCCCGCCGGTTGATCGAGCAGGGGAGCACCGACCCGAGGGCCGGCGACTACTGCGATCACCTCGACGACTTTGAAGCAATCGTTCACTCCCGTTCGGTCGACGAATGGGCCGCTCTCGCCGGTGTGCCATGCCCGTCACTGCTGGCCCTGGCCGATGCCTATTCCATCCGCCCCGCCGCGCTCCACATCGGCTGGGGGCTACAACGCCGGCGCCATGGTTCGGCCACCGTCAGGGTGCTCGACGCCCTCGGGGCGATCTCCGGCAACATCGGCATCCCCGGCGGCGGCGTGTCGTACTACACCAAGCGCCGTGGGGCTTTCGATCTCTCGTTCGCGCTCCGCGACGATGCCGCCCCCCGATTGCTTCCGGAGGCCCGTCTGGGGAGGGCGATCCTTGAGGCACGCGATCCCCCGATCCGGGCCGCGTGGATCAGTTCCGCCAATCCGGTGGCGATGCTGCCGGAGTCGCACACCGTCGCCGAGGCGCTCGCCAGCCGCGATCTGACCGTCGTCGTCGACTCGTTCCTCACCGACACGGCAGCCTGCGCCCACTACGTCCTCCCCACGACGACGCTTCTCGAGGAGGATGACCTCCTCGGCGCGTATGGCCACCACTGGCTCGTCGAATCGCGCCCGGTCGTGCCGCCCCCGGAAGGGGTGAGGAGCGACTACGAGATCATCCAGGCGCTCGCCCGGAGGACCGGTCTGGCCGAGGCGTTCGCTGGGGATGTCGATGGCTGGAAGCGGCGGGTGCTCGCGAAGGTCGCCGACTGGGGCGCGTCCCTCGACGACCTGCGACGCGGTCCGGTCCGCAACCCACTCGCCCCGACACTCATGTATCCCGATCGGGTCTTCCCCACCCCCAGCGGGAAGGTGAATCTCGTCCACGAGGTGCCGCTCGCGCCCCCGCAGGGGACTGCGCTGCGCCCGCTGCTGCTGATGGCGCTGGCAACCGAACGAGCCCAGGGCTCGCAGTGGCTCGCCGCCCAGCAGGAGGGGCCCGCCACCGCCACAGTCCATCCCGACGCCGCCACGGGCTTCACCGATGGAGGCCTCGCCCGACTCGAGTCGGAGATCAGCCAGATCGTCGTCCGCCTCAGGTTCGACCCGCGCCAACGCCCGGATGTGGTGCTGATGGAGAAGGGGGGATGGTTGAGCGCCGGTCGGTGCGCCAACGCCTTGATCCGCGGCGAGGAGACCGACGCCGGCGGGTGTGCGGTCTACCACGACACCCCCGTTCGGCTCCTGCCGGTCGGGCCTTCCTGACCCCCCGGTCGATACCACCGCGGGCGGAGGCTGTTCCGCGACGCCCGGCTGTGGTCTGATCGGACCTGCGGAACTGCATGCCCTCCCCGGCACCAGCCCCCACCCCGGAGGCATCGTCATGCCACGCCATCGGCTCGCTTGTGCCGTCACTCCTCGCCTGCCGATCCTCTGCCTGCTCGGCTGTCTCCTCTGGTCGCTGGCCACGGTGGCGGTCGGAGAGGCTCCCCTGACCGCCGAGCGGATCCTCGACGACACCCGCGTCATCGAGATCGCGATCACGCTCCCGGACGACGATTGGCAGACGCTCCGCGATGAATCCCGCGATCCGTCGCAGGTGTTCCGCGGCGAGACCGAGAGCCCGTTCACATGGCGTCGGGCCGACATCGTCGTCGATGGGGTGCCCATCAGCGCCGTCGGGATCCGCAAGAAAGGGCTGCTCGGTTCGCTCGACTCCGCCCGCCCCTCGTTGCTCGTCGACTTCAATCGCTTCATCGACCAATCCCCCGTCGAGGGCCTTGGTCGACTGACGCTCAACAACAACAAGCAAGACGCCTCGCTCATCAGCCAGTCGCTGGCCTACGCCGTGTTCCGGGCCGCCGACCTGCCGGCCCCACGGGTCGGATTCGCCACCCTTTCCGTCAATGGTGAACAGCTCGGCATCTACTCCAACGTCGAGTCGATCAGGAAGCCATTTCTCAGGCGTTCTTTCGGCGACGGGGGGGGGCTGCTCGTGGAGGGGACGATCAGCGACATCGTTCCCGAATCGCTCGACCGTCTGGAGGTGCAGGGCCCAGAGTCGGCTGCCACCCGGGCCAGGCTGGCCGACCTCGCCGCCCTTCTGGCGAGCGACGGGCCGCTCGACGTCGAGCGGCTCGATATGCTTGTCGACCTCGACCAATTCTTCCGGTTCTGGGCGGTCGAGGCGCTGCTCAATGTCTGGGACGGCTACACCGCCAACCAGAACAACTACTTCGTCTACGCCACCCCCTCCGACGGTTTGTTCCGCTTCATCCCCTGGGGGGCCGATGCCACGGTCGGTTCGGCCCCCGGTTTCGGCAGGCCCTTCGGCGCTCGGCCTGTTCCGCCGGCGATCTTCGCACAGGCGGCCCTCCCCAACCGGCTCTACTTCACCCCTGGGATGGCCGACCGATACCGGGCCGCGCTTGAATCGGTTCTCGAAACCGCCTGGCGCGAGGAGGCCCTACTCGCGGAGGTCGATCGGCTCCAGTCGCTCCTCACCCCCGGTCTGGGAGAACGGCAGGCTGGCACGGTGAAGGCGATGCAAGCGGTGCGCGACTACATCGGCCGGCGCCGCGGCGAGCTCACCAAGGCATTTGAATCCTGGCCTGCCGAAGCCCCGTCGACTTGGCGCCGACCGATGACGAGCCAGCCCCTCGGCACGGCGACTGGATCGTTTCTCGCCACCTACCGCGAGGGGGCCGTCGACGAGGTGCCTGCGGCGGAGATTCGTCTGGAGCTGACACTCGCCGGGGAGCAGGTCGTCGTCGACGGGGCGGAAGCCTCCGTGTCGACATTCATGTTCCCGGTGTTCGGCGGAGGGGGTCCACCGCGGAATCGTCCTGCCGAGAGCGATCCAGCGCCGCCTGCTGACAGTCCGCCGGCCGCCGCCGCCTCGCCCCCCGGCGATCGACCGATCAGCGTCGTGATCTCTGGAAAGCGTGCCGATGACGGCAAGCTCATTGCCCTCAATCTGTTCCTCGACCGCCGCCAGGTGCAGGACTCGGGCGCACCGGTTCCGGTCAACGGCATGGTCACCGAAGGGACGTCCGGTTTCGGAATTCCGGGCTTTGGCCCGATGCGAACCATCAGCGGCACCTTCACTCCGGACCACCGCGGCATCGCCCCGGGCGAGCAACTCGGCGGCCGCTTCGATCTGCAGATCACCCAGATGCGGGGCGGCCTAATGAACACCGCCCCGATGAAAAAACCAGGCTCTGACGACCCCGCCTCCCCCGCAGCCCCTTGATCCAAGCCTGCCCTTCCCCGGCGTCCCCCCGCCGAAAACCCGTTCTCAGGAGGGCGTTTACCTCGGCCTTGAACCGAAAACACCCGGCTTGGGAGGAAGCCCGGCACCTGCTACGTTCCCACCCCCGTCCGCCTCCAGGGAACCGAACCATGGTCGCCATTGCCAAGGCCTGCTCGCTTCTTTTCGGCCCCCTTCCGGCGCCCCGAGCCGAGCCGGTGCCGCCGTGCCCCCGCCTCGCTGCCCCTTCCCCCACCCCGTTCGACCATCGCCGCCGGTCGAAGGTGCCTTCCCGGTCATGCCAGATCCTGCTGGCCTGTCTCTTCGGCTGCATCGGGCTGGCTGACGGATTGGTCCGCGCGCAGGACGCGGCCCTTCTCAGGATCGAGACCGAGGTCTTCGCCGACGACGAGAAGAAGCCGGTCGCCCGC
>CANGIH010000304.1 GCA_947453875.1 Planctomycetaceae bacterium
GCCGCCCCCCCCATCACCGTCACTGCCCGACTGATGGCCCCGAGCGCCCCGAGCGCCACGGCGACATTGAGCACCTTGCCACTGGCACAGCGTTGCACGTCGCTGGCCCGATTCACTTCCCCGGGCTCGAGCGACGCAAACCGCATGATCGTCTGCCAGGCCGGCGACAGCCCGGCGGCAACGACAGAGCTGGGCTGAGAGTGGGGGGATGTCATGGCCGGGCCGGCTGGTGGGGGAAAGCACGTTGAAATAGTGTAGGGTCAAAGCATCCCGATGGAGTCATGCTCATGCCCAGACTTGTTTGTCTCACCGGAGGCCGTGCCCTCGTCGCCGTGGCCCTTGTGGCCTTCGGCTTCGGATCGCCGCCGGTGATCTGCTCGGCCGAGCTTCCCTCGGGCCTCGTCGTCCACCTCGACGCGGCCGATGCCGCTGTCGGCCCGGTGACGAGCCTCGCCGATCGGGTCACCGTCGGCCGCATGTTCTCGGCGAGCGAGGAGGGAGTTCGTCCCACATCGATCCAGGTGGGCGACGCCCGGGTCCTGCGGTTCGACGGAGTCGACGATCATCTCCGCGTCACCGGCACCGGGCTGGAGGCCGAGTCGCTCACCCTCTTCGTCGTCGCTGCCCCCCATGCCAACCCCGGCGATTTCCGCGGCTTCTTCGCCGCCAATGCCCCTGAGTCACGAGATTACGAATCGGGGCTGACGATCGATCTCGGCCCTGGTCCCACGCGAGCGCTCGATCAGATCAACTTCGAAGGGAAGGGGTTTGGGGGTGCCCGCGATCTCCTCGCCTCCTCCGCCCCCTTCGGCACGCTCCATCTTTTCGAGGCGGTGGTCGACAGAGGCGCGGGAGAGGTCCGTCTCCTGATGGACGGCAAGCCGGAGGGCTCACGCCCTCTTGAAGCGGGGATGCTGTCCCTCGACGAGCTCACCCTCGGCGCCCGCTTTTACACCAACGGCCCCGGAGCCCAGCAGGTTCGCGGCAGCTTGAAAGGAGACATCGCGGAACTCCTCCTCTTTCGTCGGGCCCTCGGCGCCGACGAGGCCACGGCCGTTCGCACGGTGCTCACCGCCAAGCACGCGGCGCTCGCCGCGGCCCTCCCTGCGACCTTGGAACTGGCAAAGACGGAGGGCACGCCGCTCGAGCTCGTCGCCGACCCGCCGGCGATCCAGATGCTCGTGCCGGGCTTCGCCATCCGCGAGATCCCGGTGGCGCTCGCCAACATCAACAACGTCCGCTTCCGTCCCGACGGCACGCTCGTCACGCTTGGCTACGGCGGCGACATCCACCTCCTCCGTGACACCGACTGCGACGGCCTCGAAGACTCTACCTCCCGTTATTACCACAACACCGGCAGCCTCCGCGGCCCGATCGGCCTTCTCCTCACCCCCCCTGGCTATGCACACGGCGACGGCATGTTCGTTGCCTCGAAGGGAAAGGTCTCGCTGTTCACCGACACCGACGGAGACGACATCGCCGATGACGAACGCGTCGTGGCGACCGGCTGGAAGGAGATCACGCAGAACGTCGACGCCACAGGCCTGGCGATGGGCTCCGATGGCAGCCTCTATTTCGCCCTCGATGTCACCGATTTCTCCAATGCCTACCTCCTCGACGCCGATGGCAAGGCTGCCTACGACGTCCAAGGCGAGCGCGGCACGATCCAGCGGATCTCCCCCGATCTGGCCCGCCGTGAGGCGGTTTGCACCGGGATCCGTTTCCCGATCGCTCTGGCCTTCAACGATCGTGGTGACCTGTTCTGCACCGAACAGGAAGGGGCGACGTGGCTGGCCAACGGCAATCCCCTCGACGAACTGCTCCATATCCGCCTCGACGGCTCGGCGCCGCAGACGAACGTCACCGGGATGCGTCACTTCGGCTTCCCCCCGCGCCACCCGCGGCACAATCCCGGCGTCATCGACGAGCCATCGACATTCGACTACGGCCCGCAACACCAATCGACCTGCGGCATGGTTTTCAATGTCGCGGTCAACACAGGAAAGCCGTTCGGGCCCGCGTCGTGGGCCAACGACGCGCTCGTCTGTGGGGAATCGCGCGGCAAGCTGTGGCGGACGACGCTCGTGAAGACGCCCGCCGGATATGTCGCCGCGAGCCAGTTGCTCGCCTGCCTGCAGATGCTCACCGTCGATGCCTGCGTTGCTCCGAATGGCGACCTCGTCGTCGCCTGCCACTCAGGCCCGCCCGACTGGGGCACCGGTCCTGCCGGTATCGGCAGGCTTTTCCGGATTTCGATGACGGCCCCAGAGGCCCCCCGGCCGGTGGCCGCCTGGGCCGAGACGCCGCAGGAGATCCGCATCGCCTTCGATCGGCCACTCGATCCTGCGGCCCTGTCGGGGCTGCTCGAACGGACGACGATCGATCGAGGTCCTCATGTCCGTGCCGGTGATCGGTTCGAGACGCTGGAGCCCCCTTACGCCATCGTCCAAGCACAGAAGCTCATTCCTCGCCATCGCCTCGCCGTCGCGTCCGCGGCGCTCACCGCCGATCGGCGGACGGTGGTCCTGGGGACCTCCCCGATCCCCGGTCGCACCCATCTGTCCGTGGCGCTTCCCCATCAGGCGACCGAGCCGGTCGAATCGATTTCGGCCACCATCCCGCAGCACCCCTGGATCGATGTCGATCTCTCGACTGCGGGGGTGCAGGCCCGGTGGATTCCCGCCGCGGACGATGCACCGTCGGCTTCGTGGACCGGCTGGCTGCCGCATGCCGATCTCGACGTCGCCCGCAGGCTGACGACCGGGTCGGCCGGCCACGACGATCTCTGGCGGGCTGCCGTGCTCCCCGGGCGGCTCTCTCTCACCACCCGCCTCGATCTTGAAAACCTCCTCCGGCCGGCCGTCCAGCCGGGGAGCACGCTCGATCACGAGTGGCCGCCAGAACGGGGGACGGTGACCTTCACCGCCGATCGGGAGTGCGTCGTGACGGCCACCGTGGCAGGCGAACCTCTGCCGGTGACCCTTGCCCCCGACGACGGCCACGGCTTCACCGCCCGCTTCACGGCGCCGGCCGGACTGAAGACGCCGGTCGACGTCACGGTCGCGTGCGCCACCGACGGCAGTCGTTCCCCCAGGCTCACCGTCTCCTTCCACACCGACGAAGACGGCTCGCCGCGCCCCTTCCCGCTCCACCGCTTCGTGCTCCCCTGGGGGACGGATACCACATCGGGCCAGGGGGACCAGGCCGGCCCACGACGGATCGCGGAGCTCGATGGCGGGAGCTGGGGGCGTGGCCGGCGCGTCTTCCTTTCGGAGGCAGCCGGCTGCGCGAAGTGCCATTCCGTGAATGGCGGCGGTGCGGGAATAGGCCCCGATCTCGGCAACCTCATCCATCGCGATCTGGCGAGCGTGACGCGAGACATCCGTCATCCGAGCTTCGCGATCAACCCCGATTTCACGACGCACGTCGTCCATCTCGACGATGGCCGGGTGCTCACCGGGATCCTCCAGACGCGCGAAGGAAAACTCTGGCTCGGTGATGCCGAGGGGAAATGGACGGAGCTCAATCGGGCCACGATCGAGCTCCTCGAGCCCTCTGCCGTCTCGGTGATGCCGCAGGGGATCCTCGACAAGCTCCCCCCCGATCAGACCCGCGACCTCCTCACCTATCTCCTCTCTCCCCCGCCATCGATGCCGCTGAATTCGCCCCTCGACGCGCCGCCAGTGCGTTCACTGCATGAGGTGACAGCGGCGCTTGCGGGAAGCGTGCCGGTGACGGCGCCCAAGCCGCTGCGGATCGTGCTGATCGATGGCGAGAAGGACCACGGGCCCGGGGAGCACGACTACCCGGTCTGGAAGGAACGGTGGGTGCAGCTCCTCGCCGCGGCGGAGAACGTGAGCGTGACGGCCGTGTGGGAGTTTCCCTCCGACGACGATCTCGCCGCGGCCGACACCATCGTCTTCTTCCAACGGGGCAGTTTCGCAGACCGGCGCCCGGCGGCGATGGATGCATTCCTCGAGCGGGGGGGCGGCGCCGTCTACCTCCACTGGGCGGTCGA
>CANGIH010000305.1 GCA_947453875.1 Planctomycetaceae bacterium
GCCACATCGCCCGGTCGGTCGACTTCGCCAACTCGGTCTGGCGGTTGTCGACCCGCACGCCTGCCTCGGCCCCTTCGCCGGTATGGCATGCACCACAGTGCGAGGCCAGAAGTGGGCTGACCTCGGCCCCGAACGCCTCCAGCGGGACCGGCGCGGTGTCCGCGGCCGACGTGCCACTCCACCCGGGAAGCACGCCCGCAACGAAGCCCGCAAGCAGGAGCCATCCCCCCGGAGGCGACGGCGGCGGCGAATGCGGAGCGGGTTGGAGTGGCATGGTGTCGATTCCGCGGGAGACAGACCGAACCATTCTACCTCCCAGCCGGCCGCCGCCGCCCCGGCAGATTCCTCCCCACACGGCGCCGGGGTGGCGGGGCGGAATCGGCCTGTTCCGACCCAGCCCCGGCGATCGCCGCGATTCGTCGGCCAGGCGCGGTCATCGCCAGGTCGGCAAGGCCCATCCATTCCACCCACATTGTGCTCGCTCCCCGCGGTCCGGCATGGGCAGCGGTGCAGCAGAGAATCGTCACCGCCACACGATGGTGCGTGACGGAATAGGAGCATCGCCCCACGACGCGCCTGCGGGAGAGCCCGAGAGGCTCGAGGATGCGAGGCGCCGCAAGACGGGGAAAGTCCCAAAGCCCCTCCCACCACTCCCCCGCTCCGCGCTGCACGACGAGGACCTTCCCGCCGCGGCGCACGACCAGCGCCGTCTCCTCGAGCTCGACCGACGTGCGACGCTTGGCCGCCGCCGGGATCGAGGCCACCCGGCCCGTGGCATGAGCGACACAATGGGCGGCGACCGGACAGCGTGTGCAGAGGGGACCGCGCGGAGTGCAGATCATGGCCCCCAGATCCATCAGCGCCTGGTTCCAGGCGGAGGGGGCATGGGCGGGGAGATACTCGGCTGCGATGCCCCAGATTGGCTCGTCGCCGGAGGAACCTCCGACCGGCGCGCCATGGCCCGCCAATCGCGCTAGAACGCGGCGCGAGTTGGCCTCGACGATCGGCTCCGGCAGATCGAACGCGATCGCCGCGATCGCTCCCGCCGTGTAGCGACCGATGCCGGGCAGGCCCCGCAAGCTCGCGACCGACGCCGGCAGCTGTCCGCCATGATCGGCGACGATCCGCTTCGCGGCCGCATGGAGCTGCCGAGCACGACGGTAATAGCCGAGCCCCTCCCAGGCACGCAGCACATCGGCCTCGGGAGCAGCGGCAAGCCGCCTGACATCGGGGAATCGCTCGAGAAAGCGGTGGAAGTAATCGACGACCCGGTCGACCTGGGTCTGTTGGAGCATCACTTCGCTGATCCAGGTGCGGTAGGGATCCCGCCCCTGACGCCAGGGAAGGTCGCGTCCGGCCCGTTTGAACCACCCGAGAAGGTCGCGGTGAAGCGGGGCATGGGAGTTTGGGGGCGGTGCCTCCGCAGACGGCGGGACGGTGATCGGCGCCCCCCGGCGCGGTCGCTTCCGACCCGCTGCGTCCGGTTTTCCCACTCGAGTCCGAGCGACCTTCGCCATGGCCCCTTGCCAACCGGATTTGGATCGTTTCCAACGAAGGTCTTCCGGCCATGCTTGTGCAGCGGCCTGGAGCGTCAGTGTATCCCGTTCCCCCGTTCCATCAGGATCCCACTCCCCATGCCGACTCCGGGCGATTCCCCCGCCGACGACCGTCCCCCTGCCGACGCCCCCCGTGCCTCGAGGAAGCGGAGCGGGGCACCGTCGGCCGGAGCGAAGGGGGGAAAGGCGTCGCAGGGGGACAAAGTGCTCCGCGTCGAACGGCGGACAACGACCGTGGTGGCCGAAGGGGAAGCGGTGATGATCCCTTCCCTGGCCACGCCGGCATGGGAATTCGTTCATCCGCGCTGCGCCAGGCGGCGACGCGACGACATGGAGGAGGTGGAGGCGATGATCGAGGCGGGTGAGCCCGACATCGCGCGCGAGGAATTGGTGTGGCTCCTTTCGGAGTGCCCCGACTTCCTCGAGGCCCATCTGCAACTCGGCCTTCTTGCCCTGGAGGAGGATGACCCCAAGCTCGCCCGCGGCCACTTCGGCCGGGCGGTCGAACTCGGCTTCAGGGCGCTCGAAGCCGCCGGTCACCCCCGCCCGCTCCCCTACTCGCTGACAGGGAATCGCCCCTTCTTCGAATCGGCGAAGGGGCTCGTTCACGCACTCATCGAATCGGGGCGGAAGGGGATGGCGATCGACACGGCGAAGAAGGTCGCGGCACTCGATCCGGCCGATCCGCTCGGCCTTGTCCACCTGGCCTCAACATCTCCGGGAGGCGGGCATGGCTGAATCATCCCGACCGGCGGCGTCCCCCACCGGCCCGGCGCGGTTCATCGTGCTTGAAGGGATCGACGGCTCAGGGAAGTCGTCGCAGATCGAACCGCTGGTGCACTGGCTGCGTCGACTCGGGAGGAGCGTCGTCTCCTGCCGCGATCCCGGAGCAACGGCGGCCGGCGATGCGGTGCGGCAAATCCTCCTCCACCGGCAGGAAATCACGCTCGCACCGACCACCGAAATGCTCCTCTACATGGCGGCCCGGGCACAACTTGTCGCCGAGGTGATCCGCCCCGCCCTCGACCGCGGGCAATGGGTGGTCTCCGACCGCTTCCTTCCGGCCAACATCGTCTATCAGGGGCATGCAGGGGGGCTCGACGCCGACGTCATCCGCGCTGTCGGCAAGGTGGCCACTGCTGGCATCGCCCCCGACCTCATCCTGCTGCTCGATGTCGATCCGGCGACCGCCGCGACACGGATGGACCGGCCGCTCGACCGGCTGGAGAGCCGTGGCGATGACTACCGCCGGCGGCTCCGCGAGGGTTACCTGCGCGAAGCGGCGGCCGATCCGGCCCGATTCGAGATCATCGACGCCACGGCCGACATGGCCGCGGTGGGGGAACGGATCCGGACGGCGGTCGAGACCAGGTTCGGCTGACGACTCGCACGCAGCGGATGAAGTACCCCGTCGCTCGATGCGGCGTCCGACACCGACGACATACCCTGGCGTTTTCGGTGGGGACTTGAGCGGAAGAATGTCAGGGATCACTTTTTCCGTGGACCGGCTGGGTGGTGGTGCATCCCGGAGGATGGCGACGTGGCATGGCAGGGAATCGACGGGCATGACGCGGTGGTGGAGCGATTCGTCGCCGCCGAGGCGCGCGGCCGGATCGCCGGCACGTATCTCTTCATCGGTCCCGAGGGAGTCGGCAAGGGGAGCTTCGCGCGGGCCCTGGCCAAGGCGCTCGTCTGCCCCGCGCCACGTCCGGGGCTCATCCCCTGTGGCGCGTGCCCCTCATGCCTGCAGGCGGATGCGGGAAGTCACCCCGACATCGATGTCGTCGCCAAGCCGGAAGACCGGGCGACGATCCCGCTCGAGACCTTCATCGGTGACCGCGAGAATCGGATGCGTGAGGGGCTCTGCTGGCGGATCCTGCTGCGGCCGGCGCTCGGAAAAAGGAAGGTGGCGATCATCCTCGACGCCGATCACCTCGCCGAGGAAGGGGCCAACTGTCTGCTGAAGACGCTCGAGGAACCGCCCGACGGCTCGGTGATCATCCTCGTGGGAACGGCCCTGGAGCGCCAGCTCCCCACGATCCGCTCGCGGTCGCAGATCATCCGCTTTGCCCCGCTCGACGCCGCCACCGTCGCCGACATCGTTCGCCGCGGTCACGCCGCCGGCATGACCGAGCCGGGCGCGACAGACGACGCTGCGATCGCCTCCGCCGCGGCACGGAGCGGCGGGAGCATCGCCAGAGCGAGATTGCTGCTCGATCCAGAGGTGGCGACGTTCCGTGCGCGACTGCTCGCCTTGCTCGCCTCCCGACCGCTCCAGGGCGTCGAGTTGTCGAAAGAGGTGCAGGCGGCGGTGGAGGGAGCAGGAAAGGATGCACCGCCACGGCGTGCCCGGCTGCGGATCATCCTCGCGGCGGCCATCGAGTTTTTCCGGGCAGCCCTGCGGCATGACGCAACCGAAGCTTCTCAGGCCTCCGGCGAACCGGTGCTCGACCGAGCC
>CANGIH010000306.1 GCA_947453875.1 Planctomycetaceae bacterium
CTTGGCGAGCGCGTGGTGGGCTTCCTCGGAACGGGCCACGATGATCACGCCGCTGGTGTCGCGGTCGAGCCGATGGACGATTCCCGGCCGCGTCGCCCCCCCCACGGTCGAGAGCCCAGGCGGACCACCGCCCGGGGTCGCCTGCTCGAGGTGCCAGCGGAGCGCTCCGGCGAGGGTCCCCTTCCAGTTCCCCTTGGCCGGATGCACGACCATGCCGGCGGGCTTGTTGACCGCTGCCATGGCGTCGTCGAGGACGAGGAAGTCGAGCGGGATCTCCTCGGCATCGGGGCCGGTTCGGGGAGGCTCGGGGGCGGTGTAGGCGACCACCGCACCCTCCTTGAGCATCAGCGAAGCCTTGGCCACGACCCCATCGACGCGGACTGCCCCTGCTTCGATGGCACGGGCGACGGACGAACGGCTCAAGCCGCCGGCATGGCGGACGACGAACTGATCGAGCCGCACACCCACTCCATCGGCGCCCACAGGAAGCACGAGGATCGTTCCGGGAACGATTCCCCCCCCCGTGGCCGCGGCGACAGACGCCGGCAGGGCTCCGGCACCATGGGCGCCGACGCCAGCGGGCTCGCCGCCGAGGACGTCGTCATCGGCATCGGCATCGGCATCGGCAATCCCGGCATCGACGGGGGGCTTTTCGTCCAGTGGATCACTCCTGCGGCAGCGCGCCCGAGTCGGATGCTGCAGCCGGTGCAGTCGGCGGAGGAGTCATCTTCTGGGCCGCGAACCATTCATACCACTCACGGGCGGAATCGCCGGAGAGCGCCTTCGATCGCTGCCTGGCCATCGGGGCGAGCGCCCCGTCGGGATAATCGCTGGCTACCGCCTCGTATCCCTGTCTCGCTTCGTCGATCTTCCCGAGGCTCTCGTTGGCCTTGGCCAAGCCGAAGGTGGCCCGCTCGGCGAGCAGCCCCTTCTGACGACGGACGAGGAGTTCGTTGTAGGCGTCGGCGGCCGACTGAAGGCGGGGAGTGGCACGGTCGCGGTCGGCGAAGAGGAGTTGCGCCCCCTCGTCGAGCGCCATCTCAGCCTGGATGAGCCGGGCCCAGTCGGCCGCAGGGGTGCCGGGGTGCTGGGTGACGACGTCGGCCAGCGCCGCCGGATCGACCGGAGAGATGGCGAACATGTAGTCGTCCCAACTCTTTGCCTTGAGCGCGGTCTGCTGTTGATTCATCCACATCCAGGCAATGCTCGCCAGGAAGAGCCCGGCGATCCCCATGGAAATGGCGCGCAGATGGGGGCGGAGGGCCTCGAAGGCCGATGCGATCCCATCGGCGAGGGCATTGCCCTCTACCTCCTCGACCACCTCCTCGGCGGCGGAGTCCTGGAGGGGGAGCCGAACCGGCCGACCTTCGCGGGTGGCGAGATTTTCGTCGTCTTCCCCACGTGCGACCTGTCGCTCACTGAACCGGCGATCGTGGTTGCGGGTGTCGCCGGGGCGTGTCGAACGTTTCTTCATGGCTCTTGGAGTCCTTCGCCTGCGGGAAAAACCCAATAGAAACGGACTGCTCCGGGGCGTCAAGCCGATCTCGGAGGAGCCCCTTGGGGGGTGTGGTACGATCCTCCCCCGCTCCGCAGTCGGAGCAGCGCCCCGTCCCCCTCCGCATGGATGCTTTTTGACGTGAACGGTCTTCCCCCGGACCTTCCCGAGACCGACTCCTCCGCGGACAACCTCCCGGGAAACACCCTCGACGAAGGGGCGCCGCTGCCGGTCGAGGACACGCCGGCGGCGGCCGAGCCCCCCTCCCTGGATGCCTTCCCGTCCGCGCCGGCTCGTGTCCCTGCTCCACGTCCGGCGGCGAAACACGCGCCGTCGCGGACCGGCACCGGGCTCAATCCGGCCCAGACCCAGGCGGTGCAGGCGCCGATCGGTCCGTTGCTCGTGCTCGCCGGTGCCGGCACCGGGAAGACCCGCGTCGTCATCGCCCGCATCGCCCATCTGGTATGGCGCGGGACGCGGCCGTCGCGGATCCTCGCCGTGACATTCACGAACAAAGCCGCCCGCGAGATGCTCGCCCGTGCCAAGGCCTACCTCAAGCCGAAATCAGGGGGACGACCAAACCAGGGAGGCGGCGCGGAGGACCTCCCGGAGATCTCGACGATCCACTCCCTCTGTGTCCGCATCCTTCGCAGGCATGCCACGCGGCTGGGCTACCCCGAGCGGTTTGCGATCATCGACCGCGGCGAGCAGGAATCGACCGCGAGGAAGGTGCTCAAGGAGCTGAAGATCCCCGACACGACGCTCTCGCCGGGCGACCTCGTCGACCGGGTGAGCCGGTGGAAGAGCGCCGCGGTCAGGCCGGACGACGCGATGGAGAGTCTTGCCGCCGATACGCCGGAGCACTGGACGCTCGCCGCAGCGGGCTACCGCCTTTACCAGCACGCCCTCCGCGTTGCCGGCGCCGTCGACTTCGACGATCTCCTCCTGCTCGTCGAGGAACTCTTCGAGAAACACGAAGATGTCCGCCTCGCAGAAGCCGGCCGGTTCGATCATGTCCTCGTCGATGAATACCAGGACACAAGCGGCATCCAGGAGCGGATTCTTTCCGCGCTCGCCCGCGATCACCGCAGCATCTGCGTGGTGGGGGACGACGACCAGTCGATCTACGCCTGGCGCGGCGCCCAGATCTCGCACATCCTCGAATTCCCCAACCGTTGGCCCCGGGCGATGACTGTCCGACTCGAGGAGAACTACCGTTCGACCCCCGAGATCATCCACGCGGCCAACACCCTCATCGCCTGCAACACACGCCGCCATGGCAAGACGCTCGTCTCGCGAGCCCCGTCGGGCCCGCCGCCGGCGATCGTGCAGGCGCAGGACGAGCTCGACGAGGCCCGCCGCGTCGTCAGTGATGTCGAGGCCCGGATCCGCGAGGGCTCGGTCGATCCGCCCGAGGCGGTGATCCTCCTCCGCACCGGCGAGCAGACGCGGGTCTTCGAGCAGGAACTGCGCCGCCGCAACATCCCCTACGAGCTCGTGGGGAGCCGGTCGTTCTTCGACCGCCGCGAGGTCAAGGATGTGATGTCCTACCTGCGATTGATGGTCGATCCCGACGACGATCTGGCGCTGTCGCGGATCGCGAATGTCCCGCCGAGGGGCCTCTCCTCGACAGTGATCCTCGCTGCGAGGACCGCGGCCCAGACCGCGGGCCGCAGCCTCTGGCGGGAGCTCCTCGGGCGGCGCTCGGAGAAATCCCTGAGCAGCGCGGCGGCAGGGGGCGTGACGGCACTCGAGCAGTTGATCGCGCTGGCGGGGGGATCCCCGCGCCCCGATCCTGCGGAAGCTCTCCGCCAGCTCCTCGACCGCTCCGGCTACCGGCGGTTCCTCGAGAAGGAATATGAAGACCTCGCGGAGCTCGAGGCCCGGTGGGAATGCGTCGAGGAGGTGGTCAACGGACTCGCCGAGCATGAGAAGGAACACCGCAACCAGCAGGACCTCGGGAAACTCGTCCGTGGCTACCTCGACGACCTCGTCCTCGATGTGAAGGAGACGGAGCGATTCAAGGACGACAAGCCGGTGAACCGGGCCCTCCGTCTGATGACGTTCCACGCGGCGAAGGGGCTCGAGTTCGACAATGTTTGGATGGTGGGACTCGAGGAGGGGATCCTCCCGCACCACCGCTCCCTCGCCGACGGCCTGCAGGCGATCGCGGAGGAGCGGCGGCTGGCCTACGTGGGGGTGACGCGGGCGCGGAAGCGGCTGGCGCTGTCGCTGTGCCTGACGCGGATGAAGTGGGGCAAGAGCCGTCCCTGCCGCCCGAGCCGGTTCCTCTACGAGCTCACCGGCCAGGCCGACAAGTTCAGCGAGGAGCCGCCGCAACCAAAGAGCGGCCCACCGCGTGCTGGTGCCGCCAAGCGGTCCCAGCGCCGCGGCCGCGGCGCGCGGTGATGCAAGCCTCATCCGGCGGCGGTCGGGCGTTGGGCGCACCATGGGCAGGAGGGCCCCGTCGCATCGCCGGAGTGCAGGCGTCGGGGAGTGAGCCTCACCCGCGGA
>CANGIH010000307.1 GCA_947453875.1 Planctomycetaceae bacterium
GCGGCCTGTGGTCCAACGCCCAGGATGTGAGCGTCGGCGGCGCTGGAAGCGGCACGCTGAGCCTGAGTGGCGGGAGCATCACGGGCTATGCCGGATTCATCGCCACCGATGCCGCCGGCGTCGGCGTTGTCAGCGTGACCAGTGGTACCTGGAGCAGCAGCAGTTCGCTGCTGGTCGGGCAAAGCGGCAGCGGAACCCTTCGCGTCGACGGCGGCACCGTCTTCAGCGGCAATGGTTTCGTGGGGATGAATGCGGGGAGCCATGGTCTGGTGACCGTGGCCAGTGGAACCTGGTCGAACGCCGACGACCTGACCCTTGCCCACGCCGGATCTGCCACCATGAACATGAGCGGTGGGCGGGTCGTGAATCACAGCAGTTTCGTCGGCTACCAGGGGCAGGCGGTCGTCACCGTCAGCGGCGGGGTGTGGGAGAACCGTGACACGCTTCATGTCGGTTTCTACGATGTCGGTGATGTCACGGTCAGCGGCGGTTTGGTGACCAGCACCCATTCCCAGATCGGCGCGTCGATCGGCGGCGTCGGCACGGCCACCGTGTCGAGCGGCACGTGGGCCACCAGTGGCGACTTCACCGTCGGCGGACTTGGCACCGGCACGCTCACCATGAACGGCGGGCTCGTGTCGGTCGGAGGTACGCTTTCGCGGGGTATCTCTGGCGTCATCAACCTCAACGCCGGCGGCACGCTCCAGATCGGCACCGGCACCACAGGCGGCGTGCTCGGTGTATCCACGCTCGCCAACGACGGCACGCTCGTCTTCAATCGCTCCGACGCTTCGACCTACGCCGGGGCCGTGAGCGGAACGGGCGCCGTCGTCAAACAGGGCACCGGCACCCTCACGCTCACCGGGAGCAATGCCTATACAGGAGACACGACCGTCTCGGCCGGCACGCTGCTGGTCAACGGCACGGTGGTGACCTCGCATGTGACGGTGGCCAGCGGTGGCACGCTCGGCGGCAGCGGTTCGATCGGCGATCTTCTCACCGTGCAGTCGGGGGGCACGCTCTCCCCCGGCAACAGCCCCGGCCTGCTCACCGTCGGCTCGCTCGATCTTCAGGCCGACAGCACGACGCTCATGCAACTGATCGGGTCGGGGAGCGCCGCGGGGCAGGCCGGCGCTGGGGCGGCCGGCATCGATTACGACAGCGTCATGGTTTCGCACTCGGGCGGCATCGGCTACGGCGGCACGCTCACGCTTGAATTCGCGAATCTGTTGCCATTTGCCGACGGGACGACGTTCCATCTGTTCAGTTTCACCGGTTCGCCCTCCGGGCACTTCGGGGCTGTGACGGCCGGCGGGAGCGGCTTTTACGCAGGCCTGACGTTCTCCCCCGATGGAAACGGGGTATGGACGAGCACCTCTGCCGCCACGACCTTCCAGACGCTCGTGTTCACCGAGTCGAGCGGGACGCTCGTCGTCGTGCCGGAGCCCTCCACTTGGATGCTCGCCGCGATTGCCGCGGGGCTCGTCGGCCTTGAGCGCCGGCGCCGGAAAACCGCCGCCTGACGGGGAGGTCAGGCGCCGTTCGATTGCCTGCCTGTCGCGCTGACTGGGCGATCCGCTATCCTGACTTGATTGTGTCAGGATGCAGTCTCTGTCGGGGGTGCCACGATGACTGTCCGCCCGTTCCGAACGTTGCTTGTCGGATTCGTGCTGCTCTTCTTCCCGGTGGGTGCGACATGGGCCGATGCCCCGGCCGGCGCCTCCGGCACGCCGCGCCATTGGCCCGGCCTCCGCGGTGTGGCCGCCGCAGGGCAGGGGGGCACGCGCCGCTTTCCCGCAACGTGGGATGCCTCGAACTGGGTCTGGTCGGTCGACCTCCCCGGCACTGGCCATTCCTCGCCGGTCGTCTGGCAGGGGCAGGTCTATACGACGGCAGCGCTTGTCGATCCGGCCGATGCCACGCGCTGCGTGCGGACGCTTTCCTGCTACGAGGCGGCCACCGGAAAACTTCTCTGGCAAAAAGAATTTCCCGGGCCGGTCGAGGAGTTCAACGCTCAGAACAGCCTCGCCTCATCGACTCCGGTCGCCGACGCCGACGGCGTCTATTGGCTGTGGGGCACGCGCGACAACCTCCGCGCCGAGGCGTTGTCACATGCCGGTCACCTCCGCTGGCACGCTGATCTTGGCCCCTTCAACACCGAACATGGCTTCGCCGGCTCGCCAGCCCTGTGGCGTGATCTCCTTGTCGTGCCGATGGAGCAGGATGGGCCGAGCAAGATCGTGGCGATCGACACTGCCACCGGAAAGGCACGCTGGACGCTTCCCCGCGACAAGGCGCGGACGGCCTACTCCCCTCCCTTGGTGATCGAAGGGGATGACGGCACGACAAGCGGAGGGGCCCGCCCGCCCCAGATCGTCCTCGGGAGCATGGCCCATGGACTCAGCGGAATCGACCCGGCCACCGGCCGCGTCCTCAGGGAACGGAGATGCCTCCCGAAGCGATCGGTCTCCTGTCCCGTGGTGGTGGCGAGCAGCCCAGAAGGGGGCGGCGAACGAATCATCGTCGGCACTTGCGGCGATGGGGGGGGCGACAACACGCTCGTCGCCCTGCGGGTGCCCGTGGACGGCGGCGCCGTGGCAGGCCAGGAGGCGATCGAACCCGACGTGGCCTACCAGCTCGATCGGAGCGCCGCGCCGTATGTCCCCTCGCCTCTGGCGGTGGGGGAGCGGCTCTATCTGTGGGGTGATCGCGGGGTGGTCACCTGCGTGACGGCGGCGACGGGCGAGGTGCGCTATCGCGGCCGGGTCGGTGGGACGTTTTCCGCCTCCCCTGTGGCCGTCGGCGGGGCGATCCTCAATGTCTCGGCCGATGGCGAGGTGATCGTGCTCGCCGACGGCGATCAGTTTGAGATCCTCGGCCGCACTCCCCTCGGCGAGGAGGTGCGGTCGTCGCCGGCGGTCGCCGACGGCCGGCTCTTCATCCGCTCAGCCGGCAGGCTTTTTTGTCTGGCGGCGCTGCCGGAGTGACCACGAGGGCAGCCGGTCGTCCGCACCGATTCGGTGCAGCGGCCGCAGTCATTTTCTATGCTGGAGGAGCTTCCCCCGCCGGCAGGCCTGAGTCTTCCTCCCCCTTGTTGTTCCACGCTGGAGAATCGTTCGATGCCGACCCGTCCCCGGTCTCCTTGGTGGCAGGGAATCCTGCCGGGTGCAATGCTCCTTGTGGGGTGTGGCTTCTTTTCAGTCGACGTGCCGGCGGTGACGGCCCAGGAGTCGGTGCTCGCGCTGTCAGCCTCGCAGGCCGGACCGGGCATCGATGACGATGGTGCGATGTGGGACGCACTCGACACGGCGACCCGCGGCTACGTCGAGGCGGCGAATGCCCGACGATTCGATGCCCTCGCCGAGCAGTGGACGGACGGAGCGGAACTTGTCGAGGGTGGAGGGCGGATTGTGGGGCGCGAGGCGATCGTCGCCTCGATCCGCGGCTGGCTTGAGGCGAACCCCGAGGCCCGGCTTGCCATCCGCCTCACCGGCATCAAGCCGCTCGGGCCGACCGTGGCTCGGGTCCGCGGCGTGATGAGCTTCACGCGGTCGCCCGGCGCCAAGCCGATCGAGACACGCTTCGAGAGCCTGCGTGTCCTCGAAGGAGATACCTGGCGGCTGGCGGAGTCGATCGTTGAGCCGAGTCAGGTCGATGCCATCGAGGCGCTTGCGTGGATGGTGGGCACGTGGAAGGCGACCGATCCCGACAGCGGCGCCACCGTCGATGCCAGTTACCAGCGAGTGGCAGGCGGGCACTTGATTCTCGGCGGCATCCGCCATCGCGTGCCAGTCCGCGAAGGGACGGCCGCCAGCGAGATCGATGTCGTCGAACTGATTCATCCCGACAAGGCGACCGGGAGCGTCCGCTCCTGGGTGTTCGACTCCACCGGTGCCCGTGCCGAAGGGGTGTTTGAGACCGATGGCACGGCGTTCAACCGCCGTTTCGTCGGCACCACCGCCGACGGTGCGGCAGGAAATGTGGCCAGATGGGTGCAGGTGATCGTCC
>CANGIH010000308.1 GCA_947453875.1 Planctomycetaceae bacterium
AAATATGCCTACGACTACCGGGCCGAGCATATCCCGCAGTTCGATGACGAAATGCGCGCTATTTCCGCGCAGGGGATCGAGCTCGTGGGCTGGTGGTTTCCCGGCGAGCTCAACGACGAGGCGAAGCTGATCCTCGGCGTCCTCGAGCGCCACGACATGAAGCCGAGTCTGTGGGTGAGTGGGGGGGGCGGGCCGACGGCCAATGCCGACGAGCAGAAGGCCCGCGTGGCGGCCGAAGCGGCGCGGATCCGCCCCGTAGCCGAGGCGGCCAAGAGCATTGGCTGCACCGTCGGCCTCTACAACCACGGCGGTTGGTTCGGCGAGCCGGAGAATCAGATCGAGATCATTGAGGCGCTGCGTGCCGGTGACGCCCCGATCACGAATGTCGGCATCGTCTACAACCAGCATCATGGCCATGCCCATGCCGGGCGATTCCGCGAGCTGCTCGCGCGGATGAAGCCTTATCTCCAGGTGCTCAACCTCAACGGGATGTTTGCCGACGGCGAGGCCCGCGGCCTGAAGATCGCCCCGATCGGCACCGGCGAGCAGGACATGGACCTTCTTAAAGTTGTTCAGGAGAGCGGATTTGCAGGGCCGTTCGGTGTCCTCAACCACACCCAGCTCGACGCCGAGGATCGGCTCCGTGACAACATCGTCGGGCTCGAGTGGGTGGCCGCGAAGCTCGATGGCAAAGATCCCGGGGCCCTGCCTGGTATGAAAACCTGGGAGGCGCCCGCGGCTGCACCGAAAGCCGCTTCGGCGTCCCCTTCAGTCGTCCCGCCTCACGACCCGGCCGTCGTGGCGGCGCTCGCCGCGGAGGCCAAGGGAGCGGGCGCGAGTGCAGCCAACGGTGCCCGCGTCTTCACCCGGCACACCCTCGCCTGCATCTCCTGCCACAAGGTGGGGGAGCATGGGGGGAACGTCGGACCGGCGCTCTCGAAGGTCGGGGCTGAAAAGACCCATGAGCAGATCGCCGAATCGCTCCTCTGGCCGCAGCATGTCGTCCAGCCGGAGTTTCGCACCCTGACGGTGGTTACGGCGGACGGGGCGAGCCGGCGTGGCTACCGGGAACGCGAGGATGATGCCTCGCTTGTGCTCCGCGATCCTGCGTCGGCGACGCGTGAGACGCTGTTAAAAGCCGACATCGAAGTGATCGAGGAGGCCGGCAGCATGATGCCCGACGGGCTGATGCAGTCGCTCCATCCGCGCGATCGGCGCGATCTTGTCCGCTTCCTCGCCGACCTCGGCCGGCATGCGGACCTGCCGGCGGCCACCGTCGCCGCGGTGGTGGCCGCCGCCCATCCGACAACCCCCGCGGCCTTCGAGCCCGAGCTCGCTCCCCTCATTCCGGAGGCGTTCCCGGATTGGCAGCTGCCGGTCAATCGCGACCGGCAGTACGACTTCTATGCCAAGGAGGCGCGGTGGTTTCGCGCCATCTGCCCCACGCCGCCGCTCCTCCCGCAATATCCCGGTCTCGACGGCGGCAAGATCGGGCACTGGGGCAACCAGAACGAGGAGACTTGGCGCGACGGCCGCTGGAATGCCACGGTCCTCGGCTCGGTGCAGGCAGGCGTCCTCCATGCCTTCGGGAAGACGGTCGTCCGCGGGGTGTGCGTCCAACTCGGGCATGGCCTCAACGTCTGCTTCGATGCCGACTCGCTCACGTACCCCGTGGCCTGGAAGGGGAAGTTTCTCGTCCTCTCCGATACCCGTTACGGCTTCCTCGGCGGCCTCAGCCCCGGTGGTGAGGCGGTGGCGCTCCCCGCCGGGGCGACGCAGACGCCGGCCGGGAAGCTCGACTACGAGGGGTTTGTCCGGCAGGGGGATCGGGTCGGCTTTCTTTATTCGGTCGATGGCGTGCGAATCCTCGATGTGCCGACAATGAACAACGGCGCGTTCGAGCGCGTCGTCGGGCCGGTCGACACCCATCCGCTCAAAAATCTCCTCGACGGCGGGCCGGCACAGTGGCCGGAGGTGATCGAGACGAACATCGTTCGCGGCAAGCAGTTGCCGTGGGCCGTCGACTCTTTCGAGCTTCCGGTGGAAAACCCCTGGAAGGCGCTCCTTTTCTGCGGCGATCACGACTTCCTTCCCGACGGCGATCTCGTCGTTTGCACGATGCAGGGGGATGTGTGGCGGGCCAAGCCGATCGATCCGGGGGCCGATGGCGAGCCGCGTCGGCTCGCGTGGCGGCGGATCGCGGCCGGGCTCCATCATCCGCTCGGGATGGCGGTCGTGGATGGCGTGATCCATGTCCTCGGTCGCGACCAGATCACGAAGATCGTCGACTCCAACGCCGACGGCGAGGCCGATCGCTACGACTGCTTCTCCCGCGTCTACACCGCGTCGGCCGGTGGCCACGACTACACCTGCGGTCTCGTCCGCGATCCGCAAGGCCGCTTCATCACCGCCTGCGGTGCCCAGGGGCTCGTGCGGATCTCGGCCGATGGAAAGTCGGCAGAGGTGCTCGCCACCGGGCTCCGCAATTCCGACGGGGTCGGCATCTGCCCTGATGGCACGATCACTGCCGGGTCGAGCGAGGGGGATTGGGTGCCGGCGAGCCTTGTCGGGGCGGTGCCCCCGGGGCGACCCCGGCCTGGTGAGCCGCCACTCCACTTCGGCCACGGCGGACCGCGGAGTGGCCAGGTGCCCGATCTGCCGCTGGCCTATCTGCCCCGCGGTATCGACAACAACTGCGGCGGGCAAGTGTGGGTGCCGGAAGGAGCGATGGGGCCGCTCGGCGGGCAGCTCGTTCATCTGTCGTTCGGCGCGGGGACGGCTATGGTGCTCCTCCGCGACGAGGTGGGCGGGCAGCAGCAGGGGGCGATCGTGCCGCTGCCGGTGTCGTTCCGCTCGGGCTCGCATCGGGGGAAGTTCAATGAGCGCGACGGCGCCCTCTATGTCAGCGGCATGGCCGGCTGGGGCACCTACACGCCTGCCGACGGCTGCCTCCAGCGCGTCCGCTACACGGGGAAAAGCCTCCAGCAGCCGATCGGCTTCCACCTCCACGACAACGGCGTGCGGATCGACTTCGCCGAACCTGTCGACCCGGCCGTCGCGGCCGATCCGGCCCGCCATTTCGCGCAGAGCTGGAATTACCGCTACGGCGGCGGCTACGGGTCGGATGAATATTCGACGCAGCACGAAGGGCTCCGTGGCCACGACCACCTGCCGATTACCGCCGTGCAGGTACTCTCCGGGGGGAGGTCGTTGTTTCTCGAGATCCCGGAGATCCAACCGGTCGACCAGCTCCATCTCCTCGTGGTGACAGGCGCTGGCGTGGAGCATGATCTCGTCATCACCGCCAACCGGCTCGATGGCCCGATGCCGGGAGCGCACCAGCGGACCCTTCCACTGCTCCCCCATCCGCTCATCGCCGACACGGCGCGGGCCCTCAATACGACGCCCAATCCATTCTCCGTGCCTTCCAAGGAGGTGACGGCAAAGGTCGAGGTGGCGGTCGGCCCGAATCTCTCCTTCATCCCGCGCCGGCTCGACGTCCGGGCCGGGGATCTCGTCGAGCTCACCTTCACCAACCCCGACACGGTGCCCCACAACTGGGCGCTCCTCAAGCCCGGGACGCTCTCCCGGGTGGGGGCTGCGGTGAATGCGCTGGTCACCGACCCGGAGGCCGCGGCGCGGCAGTATGTGCCGGAGACCGAGGATTGTCTGGCCTGGACCGACATCACCCCCCCCGGCGGGAAGATGGCGATCTGGTTCCGGGTCCCGGAGGATCCGGGGCGGTATCCGTTTCTCTGCACCTTCCCCGGGCACTGGATGGCGATGCAGGGGGAATTGGTCGTGGCGCCGGCCGAGGGGAGTGGGAAGCCGAAGTGATCCTCCGCGGGGCGGGCACAAGGGCTACAATTCCTCCCATGAATGCCCTCCTCCGCAACGGCTTCCGCCTCGTCGCCCCGCTGGCTATCCTCGCCGCGGCCATGCTTGCCTTCTTCTGGATGGGGAGCCAGCCTCCGCCGGATCGAAAGGCCGTTGAGGTGCCTGCGCCCC
>CANGIH010000309.1 GCA_947453875.1 Planctomycetaceae bacterium
GACGGTCAACCGCAGTCCGCGGATCCGCGCATCGCCCCCCCGCACCTCAAGGTCGAGATCCTCGGTCAGTCCCTTCAGTTGGTGGCCGAAGGCCTGCGATCCCTCGCTCACCCCTCCCCGCATCCCCATCCGCTCGGTCCGCCATGGCCCACCGCGCGATGGTCGTGTCCGCAGATCGACCACCTCGGGAACCTCGCGGGCGGCGTCGGCCCTCACCATCAGTTCGACATCGGTGCCACGGGCCACCTTGCGGACGCCGTCGGCAAACCCCTCGACCTCGAGTCCCGTGCGCCGCGGCCAGGGAGTGTCATCGAGGAGGAGCATCCGCCTCGTCCACAAGCCCGCCACCGCCGGCCGCAGGAGGGCGAGCCCCGCGACCGTGGCAATGGCGAGCGTCGCCGCCATCGCCATCCCGGTGAGACGACGATGGCGGAAGAGGCTCCTGACATCGACCTGATCGACGACCGCCGCCGCCTCGTTGACGGTCCGCTCGAAGAGCCGTTGATCGACATCCTCATCGGGGCGCTTCGCCAGTTCGATGGCCGTCGACAGGCTGTCGCGGAAGCCGGCGTGCCCACGCTCGAGCACCGTGGCAAGCGTGGCATCCCCCATCGGTGTGGCGAGCCTGCCCCGCAGTTTCCCAAGCAGGATCGCCGCGACACCAAGCAGGGAAAGACCGACCGCCAGCCCGCGGACCCAGGCAGGCGGCTCCACCGCCCAGTCGAAGGCCAGCGTGCCCCAGAACAGCGCAGCCACCGCCAGACCCACCAGCGTCAGCGATTCGATCCAGATCCAGTTCCGTGCCTGGAGGCGAACCGCGGCGATGAGCTCGTGGAGCCGGCGCATCCCTGCCACCGTCTCCGCCGCAACGAGCGCACGCCCGAAGCGATCAGGCCCCGAGGCAGAGCGACCTTCGCGGGGATCAGGACGGTCGTGGACGGTGGACAATGGACAGGCCCCCTCTGCGGACGTGGACTGACGGCACGCGTCAGGCGAGTTTCACCAGACGGCGGATGATCCACTCCAGGCAGAGCAGGCCGGTGCCCGCCGCGAGGAGAAGGGCGTTGAGGCGACGCTTGAATGCACCATCCGGCGCCCCGGTCTCGTACTCACGCCGCGAACGATCCGGAATGCGTTCCGCCAGGGCGACCGACTGCTCCTGGCCCCACGCTCCATCGGCGAGAAAGTGGGACGCCCCACCGGTGATCGCACCGAGCCGTTCGAGGAGGCCGCGGTCGAGACGCGGTCGCTCCAGTTCGCGATCGGGCAGCCGGGCCTGGATCCGGCGGGTGAGGACCTCCCCCGACCCGTCGCCGAGATCGACATCGATCCGCCATCCCCCTTCACGTGAGGCGACGAAGCCCCCCTGATACACCCCCGGCCGCCCGGGGTCGGCCGACAGAGGCACCCGAACCGGCACACCGTCGGGGCCCTCGGCCCGGCAGGTGGCGGCGGCGAGCGTCGCGGCACCGTCGCCGTCGGCCGCCACGACCCGCACGACGATCGTCGCCCCCACCGGATAACGGTCCCGCTCCACGAGCAGGCGGGCCCGCCGTGACCCGGCCAACAATCGCCCCTGCGAGACGTGCCGCACCAGCTGCGTCGTCAGGCGTTCGAAGAGGGCGTCGTCGAGTGCCCGCAAACGCCAGGTTTCGCCGCTCCCCAGATAGAAGACGCTCCCCGATCCGTAGAACTGCCCCGCCATGGAGATCGCGCCACGGTTGGCGCCCCCGGCGGCACCGAGGGAATCGGCGATTCCGGGGGGAACCACGCGGGCATAGACGGTTGCCCCTGGCTTGGCGACGGTGGCATCGAAGCAGGAGAACATCCCCTTGAATTCGCTCCACACCGTTTGACTGGCGAGCCTGCTCCCCCCGAGCCAGAGGAACTCCGCCTCCTGGCCGTCACGGGTGAATTGCAGCGGCATCGGCTCCTCGAATCCGGCAGGCTCATCGACGAGGCCCTGGCCCGATCGACGCAATTCGATCGGATGAAGCCCGCGAATGACGGAGGTCTGCGGATCGGCCAGCCACGCATCCATGAAGACGTTGCCGGCCACGAGGATCAGCCCACCCGACTCGCGCGACACCCAGCGATCGAGCCGCGTCTGGGCCGCCGGATCGAGCGAGCGCCAATCGACATCGAAGGCGACGATGCAGTCGTAGGCCGAGAGTTCCTCGGCCGACGCCGGAAACGACTCGAGGATCCGCCGGGCATCCTGCGATGCACCTCGAGTGGCGGTGCCGAGAAGGACATCGACCGCGAAGCTCTTGTCGCGCTCGAGGACGTTCCGCATGAACTGGTATTCACGGGTTGGTCCGCCCGCCATCAGGAGGACCTGCGTGACCCGATCGACAACCTCCACCTCCGCGGTCTGCATGTTGTCGGCAGGAGTGCGATCGGCGGCCGGAGCCGCGACCCGGAGGACGATCTCGTGGCGCCCCGGCGCATCGAGCCCGGGCACCTCGAAGCGCACCCCGGCCAGTTCGCCATCGGGGGCGAGCATGACGTCGATGGCGTCGATCACCCTCGATTCGCTGGCGGCATTCCCGCCGGCGGCCTCGGCTGGAGCACGCTCGGCGAGTTCGACCCGGACCGCCTGGCCGGCCAGCCCCTGGGACTGCAGATAGGCCTGGACCGCGAACCGATCCCCCGGATAAACGCGTGCGGGAACGATGAGATCGGCGACACGAACATTCGTCGGCAGGCGGTCGGAGCCGGTGCCGAGGGCGAACAGCGGCACACCGGCCTTGGCGAGGGCACCGGCGGCCGCGACTGGATCGACGCCGGCGTTGCTGCCGCCATCGGTGAGCAGGATGACGCCGGCGAGCGTCCCTGCCGGTTCCTGATCGACGACCCGCACAAGCGCCTCACCGATCCGGGTCTCGAAGCCGCGGGGCTGAAGTTGATCGCGCCAGGGTTCGGGCTCGGGGACATCGTCCGCCGTTTGCGATCGGGATTCCACCGCCGCCAGGCCGGCCGAGGCGGTGGGAAGAACGGCGAGCGATTCGGCGTCGGCATCGAACCGCCACACCGACACCTCATGACGCTGGGCGAGGGCGGCCAGCAACCCGCCGCGCTCGAGGAGTTCGACAGCCCGCGCCGACCGGCTTCCGGACACCCCCACCCCGGCCGTGCTCCCCACCGTGCCACCGTCCGGCGGGGCGACGGGGGGCATCGCTGCCGAGGCAGGGGAATCGAGGCTGTCGGGAAGGCTCATGCTGGCGCTGGCATCGACGACGACCGCCACGCGTGAAGGAAACACCACCTCATGTTCGGCGGTCCGCTCGAAATCGAGGTAGGCGGCGGCGAGCGCGGCCAGCGCCCCCAGTCGCAGACAGGCGAGCAACACCCCCACCCCACGGGGCAGTTCGGCGGCATCCTTCCGGTACATCCACGCCATCCACGCCGCTATTCCCACCAGCCCCGTGACCAACAGCGGCATCTGCCACCACTGCGAGAACCCCTCGACAAGCGCGCTCGAGATGCGGTGTTTGATCACCTCGGTGGCAGCCAACGGGAGGGTGATGGGGAGGAGCGGCATGGACGACGGTGCAACGGCGTGAGGGGAAGAAACCGGCGATACAGGGGGGCTGGCGGCGATCAGGTGGAGGTCGAGCGGCGCAGGACGGGGTGATAGCTGGCGGAGTAGGCCACGAGTTGTTCAAGCAACAGCAGCCCCAGCAGCAGCCAGAGGAGCGGCGTGACCAGCGACACCCCGGCCAACGATCGGGTCTGCGGATCGACACCGGTGGCATTCTCGTAGCTGAACGGGACTCCGGAAAGCGCCGCATCGAGCCCGTCGCGCCCGATTCTCTCCAGCCTTCCCTCGCCAGGGTCGACGTTGACGGCGAACACCCGCTCCCGCTCGACCCCGTCGGTGCGCCGCCAGCGCACCGCATAGGCGCCAGGCGTCGTCGTGGCAGGGAGGACGGCCTCCATCCTGCCGGAGGGGGCCGGGCTTGCGGCCTGATGGACGACCGTGCCATCGGGCGGCA
>CANGIH010000310.1 GCA_947453875.1 Planctomycetaceae bacterium
CACGTGTCGCCCAGGGAAACATCAAGCGGGAGATCCGCCTCCTCAATACCAGCGGCATCGCCGGCCACTCCTTCACCAGTGGAGAGTCGCTGATCATCCCCGATCCCTATTCCGATCCTCGCTTCAACAGGGCCAACGACGAGCAGACCGGATTCGTGACGCGGAGCATTCTCTGCGTGCCGATCAAGACCGTGCGAGGGGAGATCATCGGCGTCGTCGAAGCGATCAACAAGATCGACGGCAGCTTCGACGAGGAGGATCTCGAGACCCTCGAAGCCATGGCCACACAGGGCACGGTGGCCTTGCAGGGCGCGCAGTTCATCGAGCGGATGAAGACTGTCCGGGCCAAGGAGATGGAGTTTGTCGAGATCGTTTCCGAGGTCACCGCCGACATCAAGCTCGGGTCACTGCTCCAGAGGGTGATGGGCGAGGCGACCCGCCTGCTCAACGCCGACCGCTCCACGCTCTTCCTCAACGACGAGAAGACCCGGGAACTCTGGTCGGAGGTGGGGCAGGGACTCGAGTCGATGCAGATCCGCCTCCCTAACCACCTCGGCATCGCCGGCGCGGTGTTCACCTCGGGGAAATCGATCAACATCCCCTACGCCTATGCCGACCTGCGGTTCAATCCCTCGTTTGACAAGCGGACCGGTTACTTCACACGTTCGATCCTCTGCGTGCCGATCATCATCAAGCACGGCAAGGTGATTGGTGTCACGCAGGTGCTCAACCAACGCGGTGGACCGTTCACCGCGGAAGACGAATCCCGCCTCCGGGCGTTCACGGCACAGATATCGATCGCGCTGGAGAACGCGAAGCTGTTCGCCGACGTGCAGAACATGAAGAACTACAGCGAGGCGATGCTCGAATCGATGTCCAACGGGGTCGTCACCATGGACGATGGCGGCAGGATCGTCACCTGCAACGCAGCCGGGCTGCGGATTCTCAGGGCAAGTCCGTCGCAGCTTCTGAACAAGCCGGCCGCGGAGTTTTTCGACGGCCGCAACGCCTGGGTGCTCGAGAGGCTCAAAGTGGTCGGCGAGAGTGGCGCTCCGGAAGTGCTGATGGATGCCGAGCTTGTCATTGGCGACGAGACGATATCGAGCAACGTCACCATGCTGCCGCTGTCGTCGGCCGATCACAAGCGACTCGGGTCGATGATCATGATCGAGGACATCTCGAGCGAGAAACGCCTCAAGTCCACGATGTCGCGCTACATGGATCCTGGGATCGCCGACAAGCTCGTTGCCGCCGGCGCGGAGATGCTCGGTGGGCAGGCCGTGGAGGCCACGGTGCTGTTTTCCGACATTCGTGGCTTCACCACGCACACCGAGCGGCTTGGCGCCCAGGGCACAGTGGCAATGCTGAACGAGTATTTCACGCTGATGGTCGACTGCATCCAGAACGAAGGGGGGATGCTCGACAAGTTCATCGGTGACGCCATCATGGCCGGATTCGGCATCCCGGTGGCGCACGACGACGACGTCGATCGCGCTGTGCGGGCATCGATCGCGATGATCACGGAGCTCCGTCGCTGGAACGTGCAGCGTGTCGTCGAGGGCAAACTCCCGATCGAAATCGGCATCGGTCTCAACACCGACGTCGTCGTATCGGGCAACATCGGCTCGAAGAAGCGGATGGACTACACGATGATCGGCGACGGCGTGAATCTCGCCGCCCGCCTCGAGTCGGCTTGTAAGCAGTATGGGGCGCAGATTCTCGTCAGCGAGTACACCTATCGGAAGCTGCGCGGCACCTATCGGGCCCGTGATATCGATCTAGTGGTGGTGAAGGGGAAGACCCAGCCGGTGGGGGTCTACGAGATCCTCGATCACCACACCGAGGAGACCTACCCCCATCTGATCGATGCGATGGGATTTTTCCGCGATGGGCTCAACAAATACCGATCGAAGGCCTTCGGGCCGGCCAGGGAGCTGTTCGAAAGGGTGCTCTCGCTCAATCCGGGAGACAAGGCCGCGAAGCTCTACCTGGAGCGCTGCCGGATCCTCACCGACACGCCACCCGCACCCGATTGGAGCGGGGTGTGGGTGATGGAGGAGAAGTAACCGCGACAAGCGTCACGGCGAGGCGCGGCGGCGGACGGCAACGAGCAGTCCCAGGCCGGCCGCGGCGATCTCGGGCACCGTCGGCGAGGGGACGAGACCCCCGAATCCCTCCTGGCGGGTGCCGGCCGCAAACTCCGCGCGGATGAAATGCTCCATCCGCGTCTCCGGATCCCAAACGACGAGGATCTGCTGGTTGGCGATCCGCACCGGTTGCCCGGGCCGCCTGGCGGGGGCCGGGCTGGCGGCGAGAAGACTCGCGGACACCAAGGCGACCAAGAACCGGAGGCGAGTGCGGGACATCATTCACCCTGTCGGAGGAGTGGAATCAGTCGACTTCGACCCGCAGCCTGCCGTCGTCGTCGGAGATGATCTTCACAAGCGGCGGAGCGTCGGGGGCGGCGTCGCGGGCGCCGGGTGCCAGGAGGAGGCTCCTGTCGACGATTTCGCCGCCCGCCCGGGTGAGAAACGGCCGCAGCGTTTCGGCGTCGACCGAGTCGGCAATCGCCTGCATCGACCCGTCGGCAAAGGCGACGAGGGCCGTGTGGTGGCTCCCCTCGAGCGGATGGATCGCACCGATCCCTGCCGGCTTTCCGATCCCAGGGAAGGCGTCGTCGAGGACGATGTCGTCCGGCTTCGTCCAGGAGATCTTCCGGGCGGGGTCGACCGTAGCCAGGAGGATTGTGTTTGAAGTACCGTCGGTGACGCTCGCGAAGCCGACCTTCTTCCCGGCCGTCAGGCAGGCAGGAAAATCATCGGCCGATGTCATCGTCACCACCCCGGGCTGAAAGATCGCCGCCCCGCCGGTGATCGCCGCGTAGTCGGTGAAGGTGTCGGGTGGCCCCTCGCGGGCCGGATCGCGGAACACCTTCGGCATCGTTTCGGCCACCGCCAAGTTCTTCGGCGAATCCCACGGCTGGGAGAAGTCGTACTGCTTATAAAGGGCTTCTTCTTCGGCTCCACCGAGGAACGGCAGAAGGAGAACACGCCACGAGTGCCACGGCTTGCCGTCGGGGCCGATCACCGCCGCAGGCAGGAGCGAGTCGTAGGCGGAAGCGTAGTTGTGGAAGGCGAGAGCGAGATATTTGAGATTGTTGCTCGATGCCGCGCGGCGGGCCGCAGCACGGGCCTTGGCGATCGGGTTGAAATCGCTCAGGTCGTTGCCTGTCGATTTGGCCTTGGCGACGAGGAGATCGGGGAGACTGCGGATCGCTTTCGTGGTGGCGGTGTCGGCGGGCCGCTCGCCGATCAGGCCCGCGAACGGACGGCCGAGGATGGCAGGGCCTTCATGGACGGCGGGAATCGCACCGGGGCCAAACGTCGCCACGGCCACGTTCCCTTCGAGAATCTCTTCCACGTTGACGCGAACCAGCGAGTCGAGCTGCCCGCCGGGCTTCGATGGCACGACGAGCACGGCATGCCCCTCGGCGGGGATCGAGAACATCGCCCCTTCGGCACGCTCGATCCGGGCCTCACGCTTTTCCTTATCGACGGAAACGATGCGGTGCGTCGGTTCGAGACTGAAGGGATAGCTCATGACGACGTGTTCTTCGGCGCGCGACGCGCCGGCGAGTGCCACAGAGAGGAGGAGACAATGAGCCAAGGCGAGTGTCCGATGCATGGCATATCCCCCGTTTGGACGAGCGTGCAAACCCGCTCGTGAGTCTGCCATAACCCCCGGTTGCCGCCAACGGACTGTGACGGGGGCGTGCGTGCGCTGTCTGGAAAGCCTGCCCTCGGCCCGGCCTCACTGCTCCCACACGAAGATCTCCGAGACGCCGCTTCGCGACGCCCCCCGGTGGGTGAACACCACGCGCAGCTTCGCCGCCGTCACCGGCGTGAACGTCACCTCGTTGAGGGCGTTGCCGAGCGGCTTGTGTGGCGTGTGGATTGCGTCGCTGACGGCCGTCCATTCCCCAGCCG
>CANGIH010000311.1 GCA_947453875.1 Planctomycetaceae bacterium
CCCTCCCTGTGCGCAGATGCTTCTCGACACGGACGACGTGAGGGATGACCTTCCCCGCCTTCTCGACGACGACGACATCCCCCACGCGGATGTCCTTGCGGGCGACCTCGTCGGCATTGTGGAGGCTCGCGCGGCGGACGATCGTGCCGGCGAGTTCGACCGGCTCCAGATCCGCGACCGGCGTCACCGTGCCGCCCCGGCCCACCTGGACGCGGATCGCGGCGAGCGTCGTCGTGGCCTCGTACTTCTCGAACTTCCAGGCGATCGCCCAGCGCGGCGTCTTCGAGGTGGCCCCCGCCTCCCGCCGTTGCCCGAAGTCGTCGAGCTTGACGACGAATCCATCGACCTCGAAGTCGAGCGTGTGCAGTTCTTCGATGAGGGCGTTGCCACGCTCGACGAGGGCGTCGATCGAGGTGAATCGGCCGCCGCCGGGGGCAACGGGGAGGCCTCCACTTCGCGCCCACTGGAAGAGCCCGGTCTGCGAGTCGATTCCCAGGCCGGTGGTGTCGCCCACGCCGTGGCAGAAGAACCGCAGGGCCCGGGTGGCACATTCCCGCGGGTCGAGCAGTCGGATGCTCCCCGCGGTGACATTGCGGGTGTTGGCGTAGGGGGCGAGGCCTGCCGCCGCCTGGGCTTGGTTGAGGAGAACGAGGTCTGAGTTGGCCATGTAGACCTCGCCGCGGACCTCGATCCGCTCAGGCGGATCGGGCAGGTCGAGACGCAGCGGCAGGTCGCGGATGGTGCGGGCGTTGTGGGTGATGTCGTCGCCGACGGCGCCGTTGCCCCGCGTCGCGGCGAGAAGGAGGTTGCCCCGCTCGTAGGTCACCGACACGGCAACACCGTCGATCTTCAACTCGAGCACCCAGGCAACTGGTCTGGTATCACCGGAATCGGCGAGCAGTTTTTCCACCTTCCGGCCCCAGGCGACGAGGTCGTCGGCGGAGTAGGTGTTGTCCATCGACAGCATCGGCACCGCGTGGCGGACCGGCTGCAATTCGGGCACGGCCGAGTCGCCGACACGCTGCGTGGGGCTGTCGGAGGTGATGAGTTCCGGGTGGCGATCCTCGAGGGCGCGGAGCTCGTCGATCAGCCGGTCATAGTCGAGGTCGCTGATCTCCGGCGCCGCCTCGACGTAATACTTCCGGTCGTGGTGGCGGATCGTGTCACGGAGTGTCGCGGCCCGGTCGGCATCTTGCCTGCTCACGACGGCGAATCTCCGGCTCCCGTCCGGTTGGCATCCGGGGCGATGGCCGCGCCGGCCGATTTGGGATCGCCTCCTTCACGTGCTTTTCGGTCACGTTCGTCCCGGAGCAGGCCGCGGACCTCGCGGTGGCCGATCTCGTCGAATGCGATCGAGCCGAACGTGGCCAGTGCGAGGAGCGCCAGTTCGACGACGAGTGTCGTCGTCCCCCAGCGGTCGATCGCCAGTTCGAGGGCGTGGGGAGCGGAGCGGGCCGTCTCGGGGCGGATGCCACGGAGGACGAAGAGGCAGTAGCAGGAGGCGGTGAGCGTGAACGCGATCCCGACGATCCCCAGAAGCACGCTGAACGGGTTCACTCGCTTGGTCCGCATGCCGGACAGTATAGCGACGCCTCCCCCGGGAGGGATGGTTCAGCCGGCCTGACGGAGCCCGCCACGGGTGAGGATCGCAGTGGCCGCGGCCACGACCGGTTCGACACCGATCGCCGCCATTGCTGCCGTGTCGGTCTTGCGATCCTTCCACGCCGGTCGGGCCGACGGCGCGGGCTCCACGGTGACATGCCCCGACCCGAACGGGCCGTTCCGTGTCGCCGGCACCGGGCCGAACAGCCCCACGCAGGGGGTGCCGACGGCGGCGGCGAGGTGGAGCGGGCCGGTGTCCGACGAGATGAACAGGGCGGCCAGTCGGCAGAGTTCACCAAGCTCCTGCAGCGACGTCTGCGGGGCGAGGAGGGCGTGCCCTTCGGCAGCGATCCGCTCGGCCAAGGCCCGCTCGCGATCCCCCCCCCAGACGACGATGGAGCGTTTTCCGGTGTCGGCCAGCAGCCGGCCGGCCACTGCGGCGAAACGTGCCTCCGGCCAGAGCTTCGAGCTCCATCCCGCGCCCGGGTTGAGGACCACCGGCGCCGATCCGAGTCCGAGCGACGCGACCCACTGTTCCATCCGGGCGCGAGCCACCGGCCACCGCGGCATGTCGAAGCGAGGCGCCACGTCATGAATGCCGAGGGCGGCGAGGAGCCCGCAGTTGCGCTCGACGACATGCGGCATCGACGGCGCGACGCGGCGGTTGGTGGCAAGCCACGAGCCTTCGCGCGCCTCGGGCCGGGCGTGGCCGATCCGCACCCTGCTGCCGGCGAGAGTCGTCACCAAGGCGCTTTTGAAGAGCCCCTGCATGTCGATCGTGACATCCGCGGAAAAACTGCACAGCGCGTGTCGGAGACGGAGCAGTTCCGCCGGTCGCTTGGCCCACCCGCGGGGGAGCCGGAAGACCTGGTCGATGGCCGGATGCCCTGCGAGCACCTCGGCCGTGCGCCCCTCGACCACCCAGCCGATCGTGGCGCCCGGGAAGGCCTCCTTCGCGGCCACGGCTGCGGGAATGCCATGGAGCACGTCGCCGATCGCCGAGAGTTTGACAACAAGGATTCGGCGTGGCGGCCGCATGGGGAGTCTCCACTCGCGGTCGGTGGAAAGCAGGCCACCGGGTTCCGGATCACACCGAAATCAGCGTGTCGGGGCAAGCCCGTTTTTCCTGCCCCACACCCGGCCCCGCACGGACCTGGCGTGGGATCAGGTGGGGCCGTCGAGGTGCGCCAGTTCGCACATCACCGCCGCGGCCACCTGCTGCGGGCAGCTCCAAACCAGGAACAGCATCGACTCGCGGATCCCCCGTTCCGCCGGGTGCCCACTCAGGAACCCGGCCCCCTTCGAGGCGGTGAGGGCGGCTTGGGCGGCCCGCACCACGAGGCTGTTGGCGGCGGTCCGCAGGCTGTCGCGTGCCTCGGCCGCGGGGCCGTCGTTCCGGGCCAGATCGCGAAGCTGGCCGGCGAGCCTGTCGGCCTCCGCGCGGAAGCCATCGGCCACTGCGGCCAGGGAGGGGCGTTTGGCCGCTTCAGAATCGAGGATCGCGATCGACCCGCGCGTGGCACCGATCGCCAGGGCCGTGGTGGCAAGCCCGCCGGCGCGTGCCTGTGGCAATCCTGAGGGGAGGATCACCTCCGCCGGCTCGACGCCATCGAAGCTGACGCTCGACGTGCGGCTCCCGGAGAGGGCAAGCATGCGCATCGGCGGCCCGATGCCGAGCCCCGGGGATGCCGCGGAGACCAGAAAGAAGGCGGGGGTGCCATCGGCGGTGACAGCCCCGGTGACGATCGCGTCACTGGAATCGGCGCCGGTCACCCAGGGGCAGGTGCCGTCGAGCCACCACGATTCCCCGCGACGCGTGGCGACCAGCGCCGGCTTGCCGACATGCTGCCGACTGGTCGTGAGCTGGGCGATGCCGACGGTGGCCGTCTCCTCGCCGCGGGCCAGTCGGGGGAGGAGGCGGTGGCGGAGGGCCTCGGGACCGGAAGCGACGATCCGGCAGGCGCTGGCCCATTGGGTGAGCACAAGCGCCGTCGTCAGGCAGCCCGAGGCCACGGCGGAAAGTGATTCGAGGATCGCCTCTTCCGTGGCGCCGTTGCCGCCATGCTCGGCCGGCACGAAGCCGGCGAGGAGGCCACTCGAGGCCAGAAGCGAAAAAGCACCGCTCTGCCACGGGCCGATCTGCTCGGTCTCGGCGGCACGCACGAGGAGATCGCCGCGGAGGGAGTCGAGTCGCGCTTGATCGGGGCGGGAGGGGTCGAGGCTGAACATCGGGATCGCCGGTCACAGTGAAGACGTTTTTTTACTTCGCCCGCTCCGCGGTTATACTCCGGGCCCTTCTGGCTGGTGCCCACCTTTCCCTCCCGCCTTAGTCCGTTCCGCCCGCGAACGACCCTGCCTGCCCCGGAGCCCAC